>JASLCA010000218.1 GCA_030146225.1 Sphingobacterium sp.
TTTGCTTTTCTGAGCACGAGGTCATACTCATACACTTTGGAATCTATGGAGAAAAAAAGATAGCCGTACAGGGAGTTAACTGCAAAATTTGTTGCTTTCTCAATATTTGGTACATGAATTTCATCGAAATAACTTTGATTATTGCTAATGGGATTAAATCGTGCGATATACCTTTTTTTACTAATAGGATCCTCCAAAACACTAAAGGCCTCTGCATTATTGAATTCAGATCTTGTCATATAGCATAGGTCCATATCTATTTGAAAACTGAATAACTTGTCAGTTGTGGGATCTGGAATTTCAGTGCAAGAAGTCGCTATGCCAACATGCTTAACAAATCGCTTGTAAGTTTTATCAAAGAAAATGCTTGCACTGCCTACATTAGACGTCTCATTGGATACTATAAATGGAGCAACCTTAAAGTGTTGATTCTTCTGACTAATTCTATTAATCGGTGCTCCAAAAGGAACTTGATTGCGTTGATCATAGAGATAAATATCTTCATCATTAACCATATATGCACGGTTGTATCCATTTCTGATAATAATTTCAGCACTGGTATGCGGCTTACCACCAATCATCTCCTTACTTAAGGTATAATTCTCTTGCCAGTTGAAGGTATTGGGATCTATTCTATAACCATCTTCTGTTGTGTTGATATAAAAGGCATAGTTAAAGCTGGCACCTAAGGTCGGTAAAGAACCCGCGTTATAGCCATAAATGCTTTTAGGCTTTCCGGCAAGTACCAATGGCGATTCAGCTACTTTGAGTATGTCCTGAATAACCTCAAATTTTCGCTTATCATAATTTAGAGATATCATATCTAAACGCGCCTTGCCTTCCACCTCGGTGAGCAGCATCCATCCTTCATTGTATTGATTGGCGACTTGTAAGTTAAAGGAGAAGCGTTGCTCTATGCCTGTAGACTTACTTTTTACCGCGTAAAACATGAGGTAGTTTCCAGGGGTTAGTACGACTTTGTAATCCAGTTCTTTGTCAGTTGAAATAATCACCTTCTTATCTTGATCTTTTTCCTTCATATACATCCATTCGTAGCTGAAGTCCTCAGGCTTAACGGATTGGTCAAGGGTGAATCGGAGTACAGGTTTAATCTTTAATTGCGAGTTGTAAATGGCAAGAGTGTCATTCAGTCCGAATAATGTATCTACCTTATTTACTTCTGTATATTGATAATTGCCCAAGTCTTTGTTGCAGGAGACTAAGCTACCGCTCAAAAGTAAGATCCATAGACCTTGCTTGATAATGGCTGTTATTATTGTTGATTTCATGATTTTCAATCTTTGTAGCGTAATTATTGTGCAGATGAACCCATAATCATTTCTGATCCATCTTCATCATAGATAATATTTCCGGCCGCCTTTTGTTCGTTGAGGTAGCGCTGCATCAGCTTAGAAATGACTGACATCTCACTCATGTTTGTGAGGTTGATAAAATAGATCGGCTCAAATTGAAAGACCTCACATATCAATAAGAATTTCTTGCGACTAAAGGTGTGAAAGTAGGGATCAAACCAGTACAAAGGTTTCGGAATCATATCATGCGCTATAACTTCATAATGTATATGCGAAATCTTTTCAGCAGTATTGGGGTTGGTTATGCGCTCGCGTAGATTTGTATCAAAATGCGTATTTGGCTTTAAGGTCATCTTTAAGTTCCGAGAATGCACTTGCATATCAGCAGTACGAAACCATTTGATAAATACCGTGTCTTGAATTGTATTTTTACGGATTATAAACTCCTTGTTTAGAATTTCGTAATGTAAACCCTCTTGCGCTGTAGAGCTAGGCTCAATAGCAAGTATATAGGGACGATCTGCTGCGGTAGCCTTGCTAATCGTGGCTATTACAATCGGTTGAATACTATCCATATTGAATATATGTGAAAACTCAAGCAAAGTAGAGTCCCGCAAGACTTCCCCTTGAAAATTCAGTGGGCGATTACTTTCAAAGAAGTAAATGCTTGCCGCAGCATCAAGGCTAATAAGCTTTTCTTGCTTACAGGCATAAAAGCTTGTCACGATTAGCATCAAGCCTATATATAGATATATTTTAGTTGTTTTCATAGGTGCTATTGTCTAGGAAATGTTTCTGAAATAGGTAGCGGCACCTTATAGGTATTGCTACTCATGCTGATATTGCCAGAATTTAAGGCGCCGTTAGGAATGCTTGATACATTCTTTCTTTTGTAGAAGAAGAAAAGCTGTCCCTCTCCAAAGAATTCTTTTCGGTACTCTTTGAGTAGCTCTGTGCTCAAATTGACCTGACCATCTAAGTTGACAATCCCACGTTTATTGCGCAGGATATTGAGGTAAGCTAAGGCTGAGGCTGGATCGGCCGCAGTTTCTGCCGCAATTAAGTACATTTCACTCAGCTTAATCAAAGGAATCGTGAAGCGATAGGGCTTAGTGTTGTCATTAATATCCTGAAACTTGATGTTTGTAGGATAGGTTTTGCTACCATCAGTAGGGGTAACCCACTGTGGCAAATAGCGATAGTCATGCTCATTGCCTTCAAACCAACTTACTACGCGAGAAGGATTGCTAGAAAGAATCTCTTTGTCTGTAAGTGAAGGACTAAAATAGCGTGTAAAGTTACTGTAAAGGTTGCTATTTAAGACCCCCATAATCATTTCTGTAGAGTACACGCGATCTGGATTTTGCTTGTCAGAGATCGCATTTCTCACTGTAGTCCATGGGAATATTTCGGCTACTTTAATAAGCTCCATAGCCGCAAGGTGAGCAGAGACCTTGTCTTGCCTATAAAGGTGTACGCGAGCCTGCAATGCTTTTACAGCAAAGTAATTAAAGCGATAATTGCGTCTCCGCATAAAGTTGTTTCCAGCGATAGTCGTCTCTGGCATAACGCCCTCTTGAATAATAGGGTCCTGCGCCAATAAGCCTTCTGCAAGTTTAAGATCTGCAATAACAGCCTTAATAAGTTCATTTGCAGGGAGCAATTCCTTTACTACAGTCTCTGTATTTGCATTATAGGCGATTGCAGTATTTAAGGAGTCCACTGCATATACAGGGCCAAAAAGTCGCAATAAATCAAAGTGAATAAAGGCTCGCGCAGCGATAGCTTCACCGGCATAAATGTCACGTTGTGCTGTGCTTAATCCGGCCTGCAAGTAATACATGTCCAAACTCGCTATAAATTCGTTGATATTAAAAATATTGCTGTAAGCAGTCGACCAAATATTATCCATTATTCTCAGCGACTCCTTGTCCGCGTAATTGTATAGACTTAGCTGATACAACTCGTTTTCAAAATTTAGATTAAATCGTTGCCCAAGTGTTTCTAAAGTGCTCATAGTCATGTTTCTGCCATATAGGCTGTTGTGTGCCAAGCCAATATAAATGCTGTTTAAACGCGCATTAATAGCAGGCACATCCTTATATGCTCCTTCCACCGGTATTAATCCTTCGGGCGGTATATTGAGATATTTATTACAAGATGCAGCACTTATTGTCAGCATTAAAGCTGCTAGCAATAGCTGTATATAGGTGTTAATACTTTTCATGTTATTATATTAAAATGATGCACGTATGCTCAATGACCCTGAACGCGCAAATGGATAGTTTATACCACGCTCACGCAGAACCGTTGATGCTCTAAAAAACTCATTTAAGTATCCCGTAACGTTTAATGACCTTAATTTTAAGGGCTTCAACCAAGCCTGTTCAGAAAAAGTATACCCCAAATTAATCGATTCACCAGAAAGACTATTTTCTCGCTGTACAAAGCGCGAAGAAGGATTCGATTGATGATTACTTTGCTGAATAGCGACAAAGGAAGCATTGTCTCCAGGGTTTTTCCAACGCGCATAGAGTGCTCTTTTATCCTGATTATTAAGGATAGAATTAAAGGAGATATTTTCCACCTTGTTATAAAGTGCGGAGTTGAAAATATCAGCGCCTGTACGCCAGCGAAAATACACCCCAAAGTTGAAACCTTTGAAGAAAACAGAGGTAGAAAATACGGATTCAAAGGTGGGGCTGCCATTTCCAACAGCAGACACTACGGCGCTATTTGCATCAAAGGTATATTGTCCATCTTGTCCCAAGAAAACCTCCCTACCTGTTAATGGGTCGATACCCATAGACTTCATAGCCCATAGGTCGCTAGGACGATAGCCATCCTCGTATCGGATAAGGGTCTTGTCATTGGCTTGCTCTAGGTTAGCGGTTGCTAATGAACCTTTAAAGTTTGCGTAATAATCTTTATAATGATTAGCAGTTGCGTTAACCTTCCAGATAAAAGAATTGTCAAGTGTTTGCTTAATAATAAATTCTGCCCTTGCTTCAATGCCTTTTACTTTAAGGCTCCCCGTATTGAATGGCGAGGCAGGGACACCAGAAGAGGAGGGGAGCTTGCCCAAAACGACCAAGGGGTCCGTATTTTTGTGATAGTAGTTTACCCAAGCATTTAGTCTTCTATTAAATATGGAGAAATCAATACCATAATTATATTGTTTGGTAACCTGAGGCTTTAGACCCGGATAGCCAATATTGTAGAGCACCATACTTTCGCCAAACTGATTGTAATAGAGATTAGAGCCATAATCATAGACCCGGAAGGAGCTAATAGTACCATAGTTCTGGTTGCCTGTGATCCCCACATTGGCCATAAGTTTTAGCTTGTTGATCCAAGGATGCTCCCTAAAGAAGGATTCATTATGCAGGTTCCAGCCAATTCCTGTGGACCAAAATGGAGCATATTGATTCTCGCTACCAAAGGCTGTAGAGCCATCAACACGATACGAGAAGTCAAACAAGTAGCGACTATCGTAAGCATAATTGAGCGCAAGCAAGGCGTTGAGGGTGCGATAGGTATTTGTGCCCGCTTGAGGCTTGCTATTGCTTTTGTAGGCATAGGCGTAGCGTGGGTTTCCATCACTACCTTCTGGAAAGCCCTCTGCTTCCGTGGTAAAGGACAATCTCTTTTGTTGTGTAGCTTCCAGTCTGAAGTTCGTTGTGAGGTTGTGCCGTTCGTTGAAATTACGATTGAAGGTTAAGAGTGTGTTGAAATTATAAGCATTGTTGTCCAACCTAGCGCTGCTATAGGTTCCTTTTTGTAATTCCGCAACTTGAATAAAGTCAAAGGCCCTTGGGTCTTTAAAAGTTTCGGCAGAAGTAAATCCTTTAATAACTTGTAAGCCTGTGACCCATGCTAAATTGGGGCTAAACTTATAATTAAGCCGCAGGTTGTTTTGTACATCAACCATTCTACTTTTATCAAAGGAGTAAAGCTGTGCATCCCATATTGGATTGATAATATAGTTATATTGACCTAAGGTATTAAAGGACTCTTCTAAGATTCTATCCTGATAATTTTTCTCAAAATAGGGGTTTGTATTGACCCAGTTGGCAAAGTTGCCATAGGGAGATTCCGCAGCTTGATAGCCCCGAATAAAGGTTTCATTGTCAAAAAAGAAATTATTCTTTTGATACCGAATATTTATATTAGCGCCCCAAGAGTCACGCTGAGATCCCTTCATAACCCCATTTTGGACCTTGTAATTAAAGTTTGCGCCATAAGTAAAAGCCTCGGCTCCACCTTCAGCATATAAAGAGGCATTGTTCGAAAAGCCAATATCCCGCAGGGGCTCATTCAGCCAGTAGGTATTAACACCTCTTTTGACAGCTTCGAGATGCTTATTATAAAGCTCATCAAATAGAAGTTGGAAGGCGGGAGTCGCGTGGTTATAGCGACCAGCCAAGCGTTCAAACTCTAGTTTTTCAGCAGCATTCATCATATTGTAAACAGACAGGTCTGGGACTTCAAAATTCATGTCATTGCTGTAGGAGAGACGCAAAGGCCCTGCTTTAGGACGAATAGTTTCCACAATAATAACCCCATTGGAGGCGCGCGCGCCATAGATAGCCGTTGAAGCGGCATCTTTCAGAATACTCACCGAAAGAATGCGATTGATGTCTAAATCTACAATAGTACGCAGACTAGTTTCAAAGCCGTTGAGGATAAAAATCGGTTGATTAGGATCCAGACCAAATTGATCATTAAGACTCTGTCCGGGCACACTGGTCTTTCCACGGACTTCTAATTGTGGCAAAGCATTTGGATTGGAGCCCATAAGGTTATTCTCCATTAAGATAAAAGATGGGTCTAATGCCTTAAGGCTTTGAATAATATTGGTATTTCCAATCTGCTTTAATTCGGAACCCGAAAAGGTAACCACTGCTCCCGTAAAGCTTTCCTTATTGCGGTTGATAATACCCGATGAAACAGTGACCTCGTCAAGGGAATACTTTGCAGGCTTTAAGGTTATGCTGGCGGGAGTATTAGTTGCATTGTATACAAATTCAACTGTTTGAAAGCCAATAAATGAAATAATAAAGACTTCATTGGAGCTCATTAATGGGATGCTAAACGTCCCATCTTCACGCGTAGTAATAGCGCTTGCTGGATAACTTTTGGATCGGATTGAAGCTCCTGCAAGCGGCTTCTTATCAGGGTCAATAATAGTTCCTGTGAATAGCTTTTGTTGAATAGCTGAAGGGGAAGTTTGCGGTTGTGTGTCCTTTTTCTTAATGACTACGCTCTGATCAAAAAAGTCATAATGTAGGTTTGTTTGCGCAAGAAGGAGTGACAGCGCTTGCTTAAAAGGGACATTGTTAAACTCCATGTCTACCTTTTTTACGGCACTGACATCATCTTTTTTATAGAAAAAATAATACCCACTTTGTTTTTCTATCTCCTTAATAACCCTTTCTAAGTTGGTTCCCCGACTTTTAAGGTTAATATTTTGTCCAAAACTATTCGCGTGTACTTGCATAAGTCCGAGGACTATGAGCACAGCTATAATTTGTATTTTCATTAATACAGTAATTAAGCCTCTTTGGAAAGCATTGCGGGATTGTTTTTCGAGCTTGTTTGAGCGAGTCTCATTTAGTCGAAAAGCAGTAGCCGCTAAAGCTTCCCACGGGAGGCATTTTAGCATAATTTTCATTAACTTTGGATAATTTGGTTGTTAATAATTTGTTTGTTACCTCAGAATAATAGACAGTTGTTTTTTGCAACCGAAGCTTTTAGCCGGGGCGGTGCGTCAACACCATCCCGGTTTTTTTTAGTACTGATTAATTTTAAGGTACTTTAAGTTGGTTATTCATAATAATTGGTTAATTAATAATTAGTTTTGTTTCATTTTTCCGATTCGATACCGCTTTAGCCTTTATATCTGCAAAGTCAAGTAATTCAATCAGCTTGCCCAAATGCAGATTTTTAGGAATTTTACCTGCATAAATAATATTGCTCTTCTGTACAAATTCAACTTCAATGTCATACCAGCGAGCAATCTGCTGTACAACCTCACGCGCATTGTTCTTGTCGAAATAGAAATACCCTTTAGCCCATCCTATGGCTGCGTCAGCATCTATATTACTTTTGGATAAACCACTTTCATCAAGAATTGTTTGTTCATTAGGCTGTAGCAGGAGCACTTTTTTTGAAGCCTTGTCCTGAATACGTACCAAGCCCTCAGCCAGCGTAGTTATCGTCTGCTTTTCATCTTCATAGGCTTGAATATTAAACTTCGTACCCAGAACTTCCGTGGTTTGATTTTTTGTTTCTACGATAAACTTCCGCTTATCGGCTGTTTTACTAACCTCAAAAAAGGCCTCCCCCGATAAGGTTACACGGCGTTCTGAAGCGATAAAGTTTGTAGGATAGCTAAGCTTAGATTCGGCATTTAAGGTCACTTTCGTGCCGTCAGCTAACACCACAATATACTGTCCTGCCTTGGGTGTTTGTAAGGTGCTTTGCACATCTTCACTGGGGAGTTGCTGCTCCAGCATATGATAACTAACAAGGCCTTGCGCATCCTTGCGAATAATATTATTACCAATCAGGATAGAATCATTAAGGCCAATATCTTCCAGATCAATTATTTCCCCAGAAGCCAATGTAATAATCGCCTTGTTGGCACCAGGACCAATAGCAGCTAATTCTTCTTGATCAAGTATATGCGTGTAAGAATCCTGATAATATTGATATCCAAAATAGCCTATACCTACTAGCATCGCTGCTGCGGCTGCATAACGCATAACTCTTTTTAGGGTTAACGTCTTTTTGGGTCTAGTGAGTGCGAACAATTTTTCTGCATTTTCGGCTTTGAGATGCGCTATACGATGCTCATCAACAACTGCTCCTGATTGTATCTCCTCGTACCATTTGTACAAGGTTCGACGTTCTTCTGGGCTCTCCTGTTTCGCAAAATACTTACTTAAAATGGATAGAATAGGCTGACTTAATTTCATGATAACTTTGGTTCAATTAAATGATTATTAAACTCATATTGTATCATTAAGTGGCCTCAACCCTAGCTAGCACCTATGCCGAAAGTGATAATAATTTAAATTTTATTGTAAACAGCTGTCTGTGAGTGTGGTATATTTATGTTAAAAAAAGAAAAGAATAGTCTCCATGTAGTTTTTGGTGGCTGATTTAATTCTTTTAATAGCTTTGTTAATCTGGTTTTCCACGGTAGACTCAGAAATGTTTAGCGCAAGCGCTATTTCCTTATTGGTCTTATAGTCCTCTCTACTCATCTTAAAAATCTGCCTGCATTTTTCAGGTAGATTTTCTACTTCTTTAGCGATCACATCAAGCAAATGTCTATTAAACAACTGATCTTCTATAGACTCATTGGATGCTTGAAATTGAAAGTTTTCAACGGCCTGTCTCTTGTCAATAAAATAAGCTCTTTGAAAATGTGCCATTACAAGATATCGACAAGAGGTAAACAGATAGGCTGGAAGAGATTTAATTTGATCAACCCTTTTATGATTTTTCCAAAGGCTATAAAATAGATCATGGAGAATATCCTGTGCTACCGCGTCATCATTGACCTTGGAAAGCACATGTGCGACTAATTCTGGATAAAACAATGCATACAATTCCTCAAAAGCCTGGTGATCACCTTTGGAAAGACGAGCCACTAGCGGGGTATATTTATGCTGATCGAAGATATTCATATACTTAGGTGCGAACTTACAATAATAAATGTACTGAAATAACTAACTGTACTTTATACCTAATCTTGAATAGCAAGCAAACGGTATTAGGTGATGTACAAGTTGAAGATATAAAATATTTTATTCGTTACTCATAAAGATAAAGTATTTTTTTATTTTAATAAAGACCTTACCGCCTCTTTTTATCATTAAGGTTAAAAATATTCCTTATAAATAGCTGTTTTTATCATTTTGTTCGTTTATCGACCCTTATCTAGAGTTGTTGTTAAGTTCAAGTTACTTGTTTTATTCTTAATGTTAACTGCTTCTGTTTAGGTGATATAAGTATTCCTTTCTGCGGTAAGTTATGCCATTTGAATTTCTTTTCAGTTGCTGTAAATTCACTGATTATAAACGCATTATACTATCAATAGGTTTTTATTTGATTATTTCTTTAATGCAATTGTAATAATCAAAAATAATGTAATATTACATTGATTATTAACTTATTGACTAAAATTAAAGACTAAATTATGAAAATGAAAACACTCAATTTTCTTTTCATTAGTTTGCTATCTGGCCTATGCTTGCAGGCACAATCTATAGTAGAACTAAATGGGAAAATTAGCCAGATTGTATTGGAACCCTTAACGGGGAATATGATTGTAGTAGATAAAGAGAATATCTCTAGTGTAAATCCTAAAACCTCCCAGATTGAATGGTCGCTATCCAAAAAGGAATATGCCAATTCGAATGTGCTCGTTTCACTAAACAAGGCTTTGACCGCTGTGGAGAACAACGATTTTTTAACTGCATTTAACAGTAAAGATGCGGTAAGCTTGATTGATAATTCTCCCTATGCCTCTATTAAACTAGAAAACAATGATCTGATTATTAATAGTGTAAATGGCGAAGTGCTATACAATACGGCGACTTTTGATTATAGGATTTTAGATATCTATTTTATTCCCGAAGAAAAAAGCATGTTAATCTTAGGCTTAAAAGGGGGGGAGATTGATTTTATAAATTTTGACCTCAGCACAAAGCAGAGCTTATGGTCTGTTCAAGTAGGTACAATAGATGGGTTATTTAAGAGTATCGCTAAAGTAGCCTCTGCACTTATAGGCTCAAATATTATTTTCAATGATAAAATAAACGTAGCTAATGAGCTGATTTATGCCCTTGTCAAGGGGACGCTTTATCAGATAGACAAAGCAACAGGCCAGATTAATTGGCGAGTTGCTGGGTCTTTTAGTGATTTTTATTTAAATCAAAATAAAGATAAAGTCGTGGTGACCAACCAGTCTTTCAAATTTATTAAGATGCAAAGTAAGTTGAATATCTTGGATGCACAAAATGGTAAAACCCTTTGGAAGAATGACATCTCGACCAATTTTTTATCTTACCTAGAAGACCATTTCGATAAACTACTTGTTGCACATGGCAAGGGATTCAACTTTTACAGTTACAAGGATGGAAAGAAAATATGGAAGAAGGATGCCAAAGGGAGCAATATCCGAAAAGTGATCCCTGTAGATCAGGATTACCTATATGTAGCGCATAAATATATAAATCTGGTCGACGCACAAGGGAAGGATAAGTGGAAGAGATTTATTAATATATCTGGTATTGACAAGGATGAGATCCATTTCCTTGGTAAGGTAGACAATAATAGGGTGTTCTATTTGTCAGATAGTTATGGCAATATGGTCGATTATACTACCGGAAAGACCATTTGGAAGAAAAACATCTCGTTTGCTAAAAATAGCCCTTTAGTGTATTCCTTTGAGAATGACAATTTCTTAGTTTATAATAAGAAACGCATTTATGCATTTAATCCGCATAGAAATGATAATCCCAGGTTAAACGACAAGATTGAAGTCGACAATGATAAAACGATAAGCAGTATCGAACAATTTGACTGGGGGATCTGTGTGGTAGGCCAAAACGATGTAATAGGCTTGGATATGGAGGGCAATAAGCTCTATCATAATCGCTATAAAGAACCTGGAGAAGAGGCTAGGAGGGTGCTGAAGACTGTCGGAATTATTGGGTCTAATATAATGTATAATAGACGTTCTAACTATGAATCCTTAGCAAATGCAAAGGTAACTATGAGCTATCGGGATGCTAATGGGAATTTACATAGCCATACATCAGATATGTTATCCCCTAAGGGCAAAGAAATGGCGCAACGCAAAATCAATCAATCGGCCAACATAGAAGAATTAATTGAAAATAATTTGTTGAGCGCTGTCCGTACGCGCTTTAATGCCTTAAAGCAACTACCAGACTTTGTGTTTGTGGCTCATCGGGGTGAGGATGGACCTGAATTAATCAAGGTCCGAAAACGGGATGGTAAGGAATTATTTAAAATACCATTAGACAGCGATAGGCCCATGTATGAGATTGATCCAGTTGATGGAAGTTTATATTATGTATCAGAAAATGTAATTAAGATTTATAACGAGGTATAGCTCCAGATGATTTCTTCAAGAACAGCTAAGTAAAGTAAGTTTTTAATCTTTTTATTTACCGTTTTTGTTTAGAAAAGATCTGTTTTTTTAATTTAAAAACCGTATTATTGTATTGATTATTAACAAGTTATGGATTATTTTACAATTTAATTATGAAATTTAGATTTATTATTTTATCGTTTTTATTAATTGCTTTTTCATCTTGTGAAAAAGACAAGAATGATGATTATTCCACATTAATTATTGGAAAATGGGAAGCCCAGACTTTGACCTCGATTGTAACCA
>JASLCA010000239.1 GCA_030146225.1 Sphingobacterium sp.
CAAAATGAGTATCCCAAACTTTTTCTGCTATCTCCGTTCTGGAGAGTACACGTTCTGGATTCTGTAGCATATACTCTAAAAGCTTGAATTCCTTTGGAGTCAGGTTGATATCCTTGTCGCCCCGCTTTACCAGCTTGCTATGTAGATTCATCTCCAGATCACTGTACCGAATTATAAAGCCAATATTCTGGCTGGGCTTGTTGTTTCTTTTGAGCAAGGCTCGAATTCGAGCGAGCAGCTCTCGCATCTCAAAGGGCTTGACTAAATAGTCATCCGCTCCGGCATCAAAGCCTTCTACCTTATCATCGGTTGTTCCCAAAGCCGTCAGCATTAAGATGGGGGTATCGGGCTTTGTCTGGCGGATTTCCTTGCTTAGATCTAAACCATCCATCTTGGGGAGTATTACATCCGTAATGATTAAATCATAATTGTTCTGCAAAGCTAGCTTTTTACCTGAAAGGCCATCATATGCTAATGTAGGGGTGAAGCCATGCTCGGTCAATACCCTTTCAATAAGCTCTGCAACCCGCAAATCATCTTCGATAAGGAGAATATTCATATTCAAAGTTAATGAAATATTTTTACTGACAATTGGAGAATTAAATGAAAGCCAAGCATTTCCACAATTGAACTTCTTTTTATGCGGATCCCTAAGGATGAGCTGGAGCAGTATATCTAAATTGGCAGTTTATACTAGCTGCAGATGGCTTCTGGAGCAGGGCGCGTTTTTTAACAGATAAGCAAGCTCTTCCTTATAGATTAATCTAAAAGCCTAGGCATAAACTACTGCTGGAACTGTAGGCTTGTTGGTAAATATTTCCTGTTTTAATTGCAACATTTTTAAAACTTAGGTTGTAAAATTGCTATCTGTGAAACATTTTTTTACATTTGTTTAGCAGATAGTAATGAGCAGAAAGACAAACCATAAGGACAATTTAGCAGTAGAAAACCTTTCCCCAGAAGATGAGGCCCTACGCTTGTTGTTTAACGATATCTTTTACTCCTATGAAAAACCCCTCTTTAAGCTGGCTTTAAACCTCTGTAAGGATACTGATGTAGCGCATGATGTCGTGCATGATGTATTTATGAAGTTATGGGAGATTCGGCAGCAACTCCAAGAGATTAAGTCTATAGAAGCTTTTCTATTTACCATGACCCGCAACAAGGTGATGGACTACCTGAGAAAGGTGGCTTCAGATACGCGTCTTCGCCAAGCAATATGGGACGCTATGCAAGATATTGTAGACAATCAGGAACAATCTTATGAGGAGAAAGAGTACAGGGCCATCCTAAGGCAAGCCATAGAGCAACTACCTGCTCAAAGGAAAGCGATCTACCTTTTACGGGATGCAGGCTTTAACTACCAAGAGATTGCCGATGAGATGCAGCTCTCCAAGCATACGGTTAAAAACCAAGTGAGTGCGGCGCTAAAGTCACTACGTCAGAGTTTATCCAAGTTTCTGACTTTTTAATTATATTTTTTATAGCTGATTTACAGTTTGTTAGGTTTATTTTATTAAAATAAGCACATCAGGATAGGACGAATTCGCCTGTGCTACGTCTTCTCTATAGAGATCGAATACTATGGAAAAGCGGCTTCGCTATTTACTACAACAATATTATACAAATAAGGCCAGTCATAAAGAGCTTACGGAGTTCTTTGATATGGTTCGAACTGCGCGTTTTGATGCACAGTTGGCGGAGCTACTTCAGGAATATTACACGGACTTAAAGCGGCAAGACCCTTCTTTAACCTTTGTAGATCAAGAGGGAAGATTGTCAGCCAATGCTGTCGAGCAAGCTTTGCAGCCACAGGCAGCGACTATGCCAAAGAAAAAATCCCAAAAACTGCCTCTTATGCTTGCTACGGCAGCCTTGTTAGCGATTGTCTTTACGGGCACTTACCTGTTTTTACAGCCTGGATCCATTTCGAATCGGATGGCGCAGGAGCATGTGATCAAGGAGTCCGCACAGGATGAGTACAAGATTATCAGCCTTTCCGATGGGACCAAGGTCTGGTTGAATGGTTCTTCTAGACTAGAATACCCGCAAGAATTTAGTGCTGGATCGGATAGAGAGGTTCGCTTAATTGGGGAAGCCTACTTCGAGGTGAGCAAGGCGGCAGATTGGCCCTTTATAGTGCATACCGGAGAGGTGCAGACTGTTGTCTTGGGCACGGAGTTTAATATCAAGGCCTATCCAGGGATGCAGGATGTGATGGTGGCGGTAAAAAGTGGAAAGGTCCGTGTGCGCAAGGAGAATAAGGTGCTGGCAACCTTGGTGAAGAATGAAGAGTTTCGCATCGCCCTTGAAACCAATGCTTTGAGTGGTGATGAAAGAGTTTTGCTCGATAAAACAGCTGGGAATTGGAAGGAAGGTTATCTGGAGTACGAGGATGAGACCTTGGCATCAATAGTCGCGGATATTGCCCGTGTTTATGGCATTCAGATCGAACTCAAAAGCGAGAGCCTATCCCAAAAGCTTGTTACTACCGCGATGCGAAAGGACATTGGCCCAGCGCAGGTATTGCATATTATCTGCACATTGACAGATACAAAAATGACCCATGAGAACAACAAATACATCCTTTATTAACCGCTAAATTAGAAAACGATGAGCTAATATCTACTAGAAATAAAGAAGCCACCCCGGCTGGACCCCGGTGATGGCTAACAGATTCAATAAATTACTAACGTTATACTAAATCCTTATCAAAATTATGCATTTCATTCGAAAAGAGTGCACAGGAAGACTATTTATGAAAATATCCTTACTTGCCCTATTATTTAGCTGCTTCGCAACCTTTGCGGCCTTTAGCTCCTCAGCCCAGAATCTGCGGGAGATCAAGGCTTCCTTATCCGAGGAAACGACAAGCTTAAAGGAAGCTTTACGGCAGCTTCAACAACAGACAAAATTTAGATTTACCTACTTAAGTAGTGATGTAAATCCATTAAAGGCAGTTCATGTCAGCAAGAAAAGCAATAACCTAGCTTCTCTCTTGGATGACTTACTCGCCAATACTGATCTTCAATACCAACAGGTAGGACAAAGTATTGTTATAAAAAAACTGGGTACTAAGCCTACGGCGGCTGCCCAGACTGATCCCCTTAAGGGAAAGATCCGCGATGAGCATGGAAATGCGCTGCCTGGGGTTACTATTCGGGTTAAAGGTTCGGAAGTTACTGTGCTGACGGATGCCGAAGGAAACTTTCAACTGCCTGCATCCAAGGTGAAAAACCCTGTACTTGTCGCTTCCTATTTAGGCTATCAAAGCCTGGAGTTTACCTATCATGCTGATGCGCAGGGGCAGCTCGTTTGGAACTTAGCGCCCGATCTTGGCAATATTGATGAGGTGACTGTGATTGCTTATGGAACGACTAGTAAGCGGGTGAGTACTTCGTCTACAGCAGGTGTTAACAGTGAGTTAATTGCCCGTTCGCCTGTAAACAATCCCTTGGAGGCTTTGCAAGGACGAATCGCTGGGCTTGAAATTAATAGCTCGAGCGGCTTACCTGGAAGTGCTTTTACGGTGCGCCTCAGGGGGCTTAACTCTGCCAATGAGGGAGCAAATGAACCCCTTTATATTATTGATGGGGTTCCTTATTTCTCGGAATCTCTAAACATGTTTACAGGTGATAATGGTCGCCAAAGCCCATTGGCTGCGATCAATCCCGCTGATATTGAGCGAATCGATGTATTAAAAGATGCTGATGCGACCGCGATCTATGGTTCTAGGGGCGCCAATGGGGTGATTCTAATTACCACTAAAAAGGGTAAATCAGGTTCCACACGCTTCAATGCCAATGTATATACAGGTGCTGGCAAGGTGACCAATCAGATTGAAATGCTTAGTACTGCTGAATACTTAACCTTAAGAAGGGAGGCATTTGCCAATTCCAATGAATCTCCTTCGGCAGAATTGCCTGACTTAAATATATGGAGTGCCACGGAAGACCGCCAATGGCAAAAGGAATTGCTCGGAAATACCGCCAAACTTACGGAGGCGAACTTTTCAATTTCAGGCGGGTCAGAGCTTACCAATTTTTTGTTAAGCGGTACCTTTCGGAATGAAAGTACGGTTCAGCCGGGTGACAATGGTTACAAGAAGGGCAGTGGTATGTTGACTGTTGGACATCGTTCTAGCAATAATAAGTTTAGCGTAACGGCTACCGCAAATTATACAGGCGATTTTAATAATGCATTGTCCACCGACATTAGTCAATACTACAATCTTCCACCCAATCTGCCTATCTATAATGAAAATGGTCAGTATTATTGGTATGGCACAGTCCAAAACCCAATAGCCTTTTTAGATCGTAGACACGAAACTAAGAACAAGGCCTTATTGACAAGTACAAATCTGCGCTATAGCCCTATTGCAGGCTTAAACCTATCGGCTAATTTAGGCTACAATAATACCAGCTTAAATCAGTTACAAATGTATCCCTTAAGCAGTTTTTCTCCTGAAACGGCTTCTGCAACTAACTTTTCTTATTTTGGGAATAGCAGTATTGGATCCTACAATATAGAGCCTCATGCTTCTTACACCTTTCAATTGGGCAAGGGGACTTTTGATGCCTTAGTAGGAGGGACTTGGAATGAGCGTATTCGGGATGGCCTATCCTTACATGCTGAAGACTTTAGTTCGGATGCCTTACTCAATAATATTTCAGCGGCAGTAACCGTAAGACCACGTGCGGCTAATTACTACAAGTATCGCTATCAAGCTGCCTTTGCGCGCTTGACTTACAACTATGCCAATAAGTATATTGTTAATGGTACTTTCCGTAGAGATGGTTCTTCGCGCTTTGGTCCAGACAGACGTATAGGGAACTTTGGCTCGGTAGGGGCAGCCTGGGTGTTTACGGAAGAAAAGGGCTTGGCAGAAGCTTTACCTTTCTTAAGCTTTGGTAAGCTGCGTGGAAGTTTTGGGACAACTGGAAATGATCAGATTGGGGATTATGGCTTTTTGGAAACATGGAGCTCTACCACTTATCCTTATGGAGGAATTAGTGGTTTTTATCCTACTCGCGTAGCCAACCCTGCCTATAGTTGGGAGAGCAACCGCAAGCTAGAAGGCGGATTGGAACTTGCTTTTTTAGCCGGCAGACTAACCCTAAATGTGAATCATTATTTTAATAAATCTGACAATCAATTAATCCAAAGTGTGTTGTCTCCACAGACGGGCTTTACAGGCTTTACAGCCAATTTGGAAGGAATCGTTGAAAATAGAGGTTGGGAGTTTGAAGTGGCTTCTACCAATTTTAAGACGCCCGATTTTGAATGGACAACTTCTGCTAACTTGACGGTTTCACGCAATAAATTGGTGGCATATCCAGGCTTAGAAGGCTCGGCTATGGCGAGTAAATATGCTATTGGTCATCCTTTAGATGTTGTTTTTGGTTATAAGTTTACTGGCGTAGATCCGCAGACTGGGATTGCCCAATTTGCAGATTTGAGTGGCGATGGTGCGGTTAAGAATGAGTTGGCCGACATGTATCCAATGGGGACGCATCTGCCGAAGTTCTTTGGGGGGATAAACAATAGTTTTCGCTATAAGAACTTTGATTTGAGCTTCCTTGTGCAGTTTGTAAAGCAGGAGGGCGAAGGACTTAACTTTGGCTATATGGCGCCAGCAGCACTTGGTATTATGACAAACTTTGACAAGTCAGCGCTTGACCGCTGGAGAAATCCTGGGGATATTACGGATATTCCGCGAGCTGCTTCACGTTCTAATGATCCGGCTTATTCCAGCTATAATACCTTCTACCGTCACTCGGATGCGCAGTGGGTGGACGCCTCCTTTATACGCTTAAAAAATCTTATGCTAAGCTATGATTTCACCTCCTTGCTACCGGCTTTAAAAGCGGAACGCATCAGTCTGTATGCACAAGGGCAAAACCTGTTTACCCTAACGAAGTATGATGGCTTTGACCCCGAAACACAGGGTAGGGTAGTGCCACCTCTTAAATACTATACAGTAGGTCTTCGTTTCACTTATTAACCTTTTGACTATGAAATTTTTTAAATATATATGTATTGGAGCTACATTTTTAAGTACAACGGCTTGTGAAAGCTATTTAGATGCTGGCTCCCCTAAAGATCAGATGCCTTCTGAATTGGCATTCTCTGACAATAAGATTGCGACCGCTTCGGTGACCGGGGTATTGACAAGAATGAATCAATTGAATTACCAATTTGCGAATGTGCTCTCTATGATACTGCCAGCGATGTCGGCAGATGAATTTGTGTATGCCATCGCTTCTGCTCCATATGACGAGTTTAAGAACAATCAGGTTTTGCCTTCAAATCAGTATGCAGAATTATTATGGTCTCAGCCTTATAGCTATATAGCGCAAGCAAACCTTTGTATAGAGGGGTTAGAAGCTTCCAAATCTTTAAATCCGGAGGTGAAAAGTCAACTTTTGGGCGAGGCTAAGTTTATTCGTGCCTTTTGTTATTTCTACTTGGTAAACAATTTCGGAGATGTGCCTTTAATTTTGGGTACCAATTTCGCCGAAAACAATATTAAGCCACGTACGCCTCAGGCGGAGGTTTATGCAGCCATTATAACGGATCTTCAAGAAGCCAAAGACGGTCTGTTTGTGGGCTATCCGAGTGGGGTTAAGGTAAACAGTACGGGGGAACGTGTACGGGCTAACAAAGCTGCCGCGACAGCCTTGTTGGCTAGAAGTTATCTGTATACGGAGCAATGGGAACTTGCCGAAAAGGAATCAAATGAATTGCTGGAATCAGGCCAGTATAAGCTCTTGCCAAAAGCAGATATTGCTAAGGTATTTCAGGCAAATAGCAGCGAGGCAATCTGGCAATTGCAGGCTGTCAATACAGGTGGCGGTCGGAATACCTGGGAAGGCTTCTTAATTGTTCCCGCTACCGCCACGAGTGCACCGCTTTTCCGATTGATCCCTAATCACTCCTATGATGCTTTTGAGAAGGGGGATGCCCGATTTGAGCAGTGGATAGGGGCGATGACCACTACTGCCGGTGTAAAACATCTGTATCCCTTTAAATACAAAATTCGTACTAACGTTGCGCCTGCTCAGGAGTATACGATGATGTTACGACTGGGGGAGCAATACCTTATTCGCGCTGAGGCGCGCTTGATGCAGGATAAATTGGACTTAGCGCAAGCTGACTTAAATAGCTTGCGTGCCCGAGCTGGGCTAGCGAAGCTGGATTTAGGCAATGATGTATTGAGGATGCGCAAGGCCCTAGAGCAGGAGCGTCGGGTAGAATTATTTGGCGAATGGGGACATCGTTGGTACGACCTGCGCAGGTGGCCAAGCCTGACTGGGGAAGCTGGTAAAACGCGTGCGGATGATATCTTGCCAGCCTTGAAAAGCAATTGGACTTCTAAGGCGATTTATTTACCTATTCCCAACAAGGCTTTGCTAACTAATCCGAATTTAAAACCAAACTAAAGTTTTGGCTGTACATTTTGTAGTTAATAATAATCAATATGTTATATAAAAAATGGATCCCCATATGCTGTTTATTTTGTCTGGCCTTGCTGCTACAAGCCAGTGCAAAAAAAACACAATTAACGGGTAAGATAATAGGCTTCAAAGGTGAAGAGATTAGCTTGGGCTATCAAGCCTACAGCTTGATGTCAAAGCAAGAGCATAGTACAAGTAGCTTAGCTAGCGATGGTTCCTTTAGT
>JASLCA010000310.1 GCA_030146225.1 Sphingobacterium sp.
CCTTCCAATACAGGAGGCAATTGATTTACAAAGTGCACAATCAATCCATTCTCTTTCTTGGTGTCGATTACATAAATCTTCTCATTAGCCTCCGATAGTAAAACGCCGGTATCCCCAACCTGTCCACCGCCCTCAGGATAAAATGGCGTTACAGAAAGCACCAATTGATATTGCTCCTTGCCTTTAGCCGTAACCTTTCTATATTTTAATATCTGCGTGCTGGATTCCAAAGAATCATAGCCTACAAATTCTGTTTCCTCCTCATCCTGCACGATCACCCAATCTCCTGTATCGATTGCCGTAGCTGCGCGCGAACGCTCCTTTTGAATCTGCAAAGCTTTCTGGAAGCCTTCCATATCCACTTCTAAACCTTTCTCACGAGACAGCAAGTCAGTCAGATCTATTGGAAAGCCATAGGTATCAAAAAGTTCAAAGGCAAAATCCCCATTGATCACTTGATGATCTACAACATAATTTTCAAAACGCTGGATGCCGGTAGTCAAGGTACGTAGGAAAGAAACCTCCTCTTCCAAGACCACTTTCTGCACGAAACTTTCCTGCTGAATCAATTCATCAAAAACCCCCTCAAATTGCTTTGCCAACAAGGGCACCAACTCATTGATAAAAGGTGTCTTAAAGCCCAAGAAGGTATATGCGTAACGGACTGCTCTACGCAAGATTCGACGAATCACATAACCAGCTTTGTTGTTTGATGGCAATTGCCCATCAGCAATAGCAAAGCTAACCGCACGGATATGATCCGATAAGACACGCATCGCAATATCCGTCTTTTCATCTACCCCATAAGCAATGCCTGAACGCTCCGCAATATATTGGATCATCGGCTGAAAAATATCAGTATCGTAGTTGGAGGTCTTGCCCTGAATACAACGTACCAAGCGCTCAAAGCCCATACCAGTATCAACATGTTTAGCAGGTAAACTCTCTAGACTTCCATTTTTCAATCGGTTAAACTGCATAAAAACCAAGTTCCATACCTCAATAACCTGCGGATGGTCCGCATTGACCAATTCTTGTCCTGTTACTTCTTGACGTTCTGCATCAGAACGCATATCATAATGGATTTCCGAACAAGGACCACATGGTCCCGTCTCGCCCATCTCCCAGAAATTATCTTTCTTATTGCCCAGCAAGATTCTATCCTCAGCAATAAATTCCTTCCAGAAATCAAAAGCCTCCATATCCCGCTCCAAGCCTTCGCTTGCATCACCTTCAAAAATAGTAACATACAAACGGTCCTTATCCAGCTTGTAAACAGCGGTTAAGATCTCCCATGCCCAAGAGATAGCTTCCTTTTTAAAATAATCCCCAAAGGACCAGTTGCCCAGCATTTCGAACAAGGTATGGTGATAAGTATCAATCCCAACCTCTTCCAAGTCATTATGCTTGCCTGACACCCGCAAACAACGTTGTGTATCCACTACGCGCAAGTACTTCGGTTGTGCCTCGCCGAGGAACAAATCCTTAAATTGGTTCATACCAGCATTGGTAAACATTAAGGTAGGGTCATTCTTCACCACGACAGGGGCCGAAGGAACTATTTGATGTGATTTATCCTTGAAAAAATCTAAAAAAGCTTCGCGTATTTCTTTACTGGTCATCGAATTCTATTCTATTTTTGAAGTGCAAACTTACTCAAAAATGATTGCTCTTACAATGCAGGGATATCCATAATATACAGCTCAAAGTTAATTCTGACATAATCTTAACCAAAGTATCCATTATTTACGCTTAAATTCGTACATTTAAGATGCAATCAGACAAGGCTATGAAAAAAATTTTAGTGCCGACAGACTTTTCGGACAATGCTTACCGGGCAGCAGAATATGCTGCCAGAATGGGAGTAGAACAACAATATAACTTGCATATTTTACATTGTTACACCGCAACATCCTCGAGCTTCTCCGCAAGTGAATGCAATGAATCTGAAAAAGAATCAATGACATTAAAGGCGGATATCACGATGAAAGAATTGCTAGAAAAACTTCAAAAGGAATTTCCTAATCTATTGATTTCCTACAGCAATGAACGGGGCTTGCTCGAAGAGGTTATCCCACAAGAGGCTGCAAAAAAAGACTATGCTGTTATTGTAATGGGCACCACTGGATCATCGGCCAATAAGAATGTCTTTTGGGGAAGCAATACGGCACAAATCATAGCCAAGACAAGCATCCCCGTTATCGCAATTCCAGAAGATTCCGCTTCCATGAAAAGCAATAAAATTGGCTTGCTCACAAACTTCCAAGCAGAAGAGTTGATCACCTTACAAGAGTTTATGCAGGTATTCAATACCCAGATAGACTTAGACCTGATCCACATCTATGGGGAGAATGATAATCTGGAAACGGTAAAAGATAAGCTCAACGCCTGGTCTTTCAACATCCGAAAGTTTAATAACATCCAAAAGATTGGGTATGTAATGTCGCCTGTCGTAAAATCCCAAAGTGACTTAGACAGCATTCCTGAAGTAATCACGCAATTGGTTGACAAGGCTAATATCGATATGATTCTTGTATCGAAAAGCCGAAAGTCGTTCTTTAAAAGACTTTTCGGCAGCTCTGTATCTAAGGCGATGGCACTAGACTTACATAAACCGGCTTTTTTTAGTAAAACGCATTAATACTTAATATTCACCATGAGAAAAATATTGATTCCCGTTGACTTTTCAGAGGATTCCCAAGCAGCAATAGAGTACAGCTGCCAACTTATAGGAAAAAACACGCAAGTCCAACAGCTAGATTTATTACACATCTTCACCAAGCATTCCAACATGTACGCCAACAGCAAGGTAAATACTGCGCTGGTTGACCCCGAGGTTGAAATAGCGAAAAACAACATGCATAAACTGCTTGAGGTGATCAAAATAAAATTCCCTGAGGTTGTCTGCAATCCGCTTTACGGCGATGGCAATCTCTATGAAGAGACAAGTAAGCTTACCGCAGCCTTTAATTATGATGCCGTCATTATGGGAAC
>JASLCA010000317.1 GCA_030146225.1 Sphingobacterium sp.
CCATTCTTATGGCTATACTTGCCTGTAAGCAGGGTGGCCCTACTTGGCCCGCATATTGAATTATTAACAAAGGCTCGATTAAAAACTGCCCCTTCAGCTGCAATCCGATCAATATTAGGCGTTTTCGCTATAGAGGAGCCATAGGCGCCAATGGTTTGATAGGCATGATCATCTGAAATAATAATAACCACATTTGGTTTTTTAGGCTGCGCAAATACGTTGTCTGGTACACAGAGCGCACTGACAATAAAAAAATAAATAAATTTCTTAAACATCATTTGGGTGTTAGGATGTTAAACATTTGACTGTTTAAACTCAAGTTGATCTTCCTTTTGAGTAACAAAAGGGTTTTATTAACGATAAGATATAAAAAATATGTAATTAGGAGAAAATCTTGTGTCTAAAATGACTTCCTAAATAAGGTAGCATTGCATCGTAATGCTACGAAAAAACAAGTTTAGTAAGCAATTAATTCCATTGGATTATTCTCCTGAAGGGATGGTTTGTAATCCTCATGATCAAAATCTATACTCATCTTACTATAATCTATTCCATAATAATCATTTGTCAATGCCATTCTGCCAGAACTTTGAAGGATATTGTAATATGTATTGGGGTTATCTTTAAATGCTTTTTTCAACTTATTCAACTCCGAAGTACTAGCGCTAATTGCATAGGTCGGGCTGTGGATTAGTTTATCTACATTTTCTTTGTCAAAGCCTGCATAATTGAATATGACTTCCTGCTTGTCATCATGTGCAGACAATATTAAACCAGGTAATCCATGAAGCTTCCAAGGACCAAATGGAAAGGGAAGTTCTGTCGTAAACCAAGCGACATAGTTCCTGCCTTTAAATCGAGTTGTAGCTTTTTGACATTTATATCCTCCTATCTCTTGCTGCTCATCCTGAAGCGTCCAATTTTGGCTTTCATAGCTGTCATCCAAGGTAAAAATATCGAAGGTTGAACTTATACCTTCGAGCTTTACTGTTTTCTGTTGGTCACTATATATTAAATAATGGGTTAAGATAGGTGTTGTGGTCAACTTTAGGGTTAATTGACCAGCGTAGGATGATAAGGCTTTTTGATCCTCAATCTGCTTCTTAACGATATCATCGGAATAACTTGTGTAATAATAACTATGCTTGCCTAAATAACTGACCACAAAATCCTGTTTAGGAAATTCCTTATGCGTAGTATCATTAATATGCTTAAAATCGTAATGAATCTTTGCAAGAGCCTTTTCTTGTGCACATACTTTAAATCCCAAGGAAATAAGCAGAACGAAAAGCTGTAGATACTTCATCTATATAGGTTTTAGGTTTTCACCCTAAGTTAATTATTCTTTTGAAATTTTCAAAACCTTTAAAAAAGTTAAACCGACAGATATTAATTGAGTTTGATACTAGGGATACCCATTAAAAAAAGATCGATTATAGATTAGCTATAACCGATCTTTTATTAACAAGTTTATCATATTGCTTTCAGAAAATCTGGATTATTTACTAATCTTCATTAGCAGCCCAAAATGTCCAAACCGTGCCATTGTAAACTGCAAGCAGCTTGTTGACGGTATCATAAACCATCATCCCAGGACTGGGATTAATAATATTTAAATGAGGATTCTCAACCCCTGGCAGAATCATGGCTTGATTATTATCTTCCAAAACTAAAACCCCATCAACTGCTGTTGGATTCCCCACGCTTACCTTTGCGCCCACAACCTCACTTTTATTGGTTTGAATAGATAGATCCACAACGCCTTCTTCGTCCACCGTAAGATCAAACCAACTCGTGCCTTTTAGGTATTTCACCTTTTTATCTTGTGCATCAAAGATTAAAGTACCCGGCTCTACTATACGACTCTTGTCTTCTACATAAGGTAAAATCATGCCCTTATGTTCATACGAGGCAAAATCCAGCGAAACTGAAGCATTTGGGAGCTTCGTCTTGCTAATAGCCATCTGCGCATAAGTAGCTGATGCTGAAAAGATCGCAATTACTGTAATTATCGTTTTCATTAGCTTGTGTTTAAGTTAAAACCTGAATAATATTATTCTGGACAAAATTGTCTTTCTATGCTGTGCCAACCATAGCTGACTCCTTTATTATTTGAGGTATACATTTTCAAACAGTTATTCGTAGTATCATAGACTAACATACCCTCAACAAAATTATCCTCAGGAATACCTATAGGCAGACCTAGTGCATTAAAAGGAACCCGATTAAGCACAAAACCTTTGGTCTTAGATTCTAAAACCAGCCAAGCTCCTTTACGAACCATAGGCCATTTATCTTGGTTTATATTCCCCGCTCGGCCAAAACTACTAATCCCAAGGAATGTATCTAGCTCATCCCCCGCTGTTGCTCCGGGAAGATAACAGAACTCTATCTCTGGACATACCCAATCAATATAATAATCCTCTACCTCACCATCGTTAGCCTTTACATGACTCCGATCATCCTCAGGGGTATCGGGATCATCCTTTAACAGATCCGTTGTCAAGCGCAACCGCACAAAACTTCGCAT
>JASLCA010000323.1 GCA_030146225.1 Sphingobacterium sp.
TCGTTTTCAGATTTTCCCGCTAAAATTTGTTTACGCAGCTCGTCCGTTCCTGCAAGTTTATCAAAGAAAGCTGCACGCGTAAAGAATTTAGACTTGTCTGGCATCTTATTGTAAAAGTCTAATACATACTTTAAGCTGAACTTTTGCTTGTCAGCATCTAACCCTCTTAAATCAAGTCCATACATGGTCTCACCTTTACCTTCAACATGCTTGACCATGCCTGACTTCTCTCCTGGCAGATAGGTGAAATCACCATAAACAGGATTGTTATAACCCAGCACCTGAAAAGGCCAGTCCGTACCGCGTCCTACTGAGATCTCTGTACCTTCAAACAAACATAGCGATGCATAAAGCCTTACAGATAGGTGATTTGGCAAGCTCGGTGATGGAATAACGGGTAATTCATACTGCATACCATGGTCCCAATTGGCAACGGGGATAACGGTGACTTTACATTGCGCTCCATTCTCCAACCACTTTTCGCCATTAATCATCTGTGCTAGCTCACCCACAGTCAACCCATGTACCATCGCAATCTTATGATAGGACACATTAGACTTAAATTTATCGTCTTTACGTACAGGGCCATCAACCTGATCCCCACATGGGTTTGGTCTATCCAATACAATAAGTTCTTTATTATGCTTTGCACATAATTCCATTACACGGTGTAAGGAAGTGATATAGGTATAAAAGCGAGCTCCCACATCTTGCAGATCGAAGATCATTACATCCACTGACTGTACAATAGAATCCTGCTTTTCGTTTCCTCCATAAAGCGTATACAAAGGGAGACCTGTTTTAGCATCAAAATCATTGCTTACCTTTTCCCCTCGCTCCACATCGCCCCGAAAGCCATGCTCTGGCGCAAAACCAAACTTCAAATTAACCTTTTCACGCAACAAGACATCCACTAAGTGCTCATTCTCTGGCCCCACAACAGATGTTTGATTGCCCATCAAGCCGACTTTCTTTCCTTTTAATAAAGGTAAGTAGGCGGATAACTGGTCTGCTGCAGGCGTAATCGTCTGTTGACCTACGCTAGCTATCGTATCTGAATTACCCGTGTTGCTGTTCTTGTTCTGTGCTGTGCAAGAAACCAATACCAAGGATAAAGCTGTTAATAAACTAAAACAGTATTTCATATTTGTGCGGTTTTCAATTTACAACAAACATAAACAAGAAATTTGAGACCGCCTTATTTTTAGAAAAAAAAGCCGCGCAAATGGCATAAAAAAGGTCCTGCAAAAAAACTGCAGGACCTGAAGTATGCTTAAATAGCAGCAAGCTTACATACGCGTTGCTGGTATTGCTTTAGCCTTCGGGGCCAAATATCCACTTACCCCCTTACCATAAGCCTCGATTTCAGCCTTCCAATGTGGTAAATAAAGCTTCTTTGCTTCTTTATCTCCTTTAACAATCACTTTCCAATTGACAACCGCAGCATCGTCTCCTTTTTCACGCACGAATACTGCACAAGATACCTCGGTTATACCCTTAGGCATAGCCGCCCCTCTAACATCATACACCAAAAAGCGATGTTGCTCTTCTACTTGCGTCAAATGCTCCTCTCGCTTTGTGCCATCCTTAAAGGTTACTTCCCTTAAAATAGGCATGATATTATCCTTATTTGCAATAGAAAGAACAAAGCCATCGGAGAGTTTATTCACAAGACTATAGTCTTTCAGCAATGTCCATACCGAATCCCGCTCTACCGCAACCGTAATGGTATGATCTAGATCCCAAGCGACAGGAGATGCCGCGGCCATCTGCGCATGACAGCGTCCTGAAACCAAGCCCGCAATTAATATACTTACTGTTAGAAATAATTTCATAAGACTATTTATTAATGAATTTTGCAACTTCTTTTTCTAAATTATCTCCTCTTAAGTTTTTAGCAACAACTTTACCTTCGCTATCTAAAAGGAAATTCATTGGAATAGAGGTAATATTGTAGTATTGTGCAGCCTCATTCTTCCAACCTTTCAAATCAGACACTTGAGGCCATGGCATCTTATCATCCTTAACAGCTCTCAACCAATTATCTTTTTTATCGTCCAAAGAGATAGCCCATACATCAAAACCTTGGTCTTTAAACTTGTTGTACACCTTCAATACATGTGGATTTTCCGCACGACATGGTCCACACCAAGATGCCCAAAAATCAACCAAAACATATTTCTTGCCTTTTAAGAAATCATATAGATTTTGATTCTTACCATCTTTATCTGGTTGAGTAATGTTAATAAACTTAGCTCCCTCCTCTGTTTTCTTTGCTGCAGCTAATGATTTGTCAATATTCTCTTTAACGTCTTTTGCTTCTTGTAGCCAAGGATACTTCTGGATCAATGGGTTTACATGCTCTAAAATAAAAGCTTGCTCTCTACGTGGGCTCACAAAGCCTAATGCATAAACTACTTGTGGGTCATTTTTAAAAGCCTTCACATACCATTTAGCTCGTACTCCCATATTATCATACTGATCCATCATCATGTCTGTCAAAGACTTATGCATAGCCGTGTCCTTGCTTTGTGTAGCCATGTATTGACGCTTACCAATTGCAATTACATTTTGATAATTTTGATAATTCTCCCAATTCAACATATTAATCAATTGGTTTTCCTTACCCTCGGACTCAATAAAAACAAATGGTGGATTTTTAATCTTCATCTTGGCAGTATCCTCACCTCTAAAGTCAATTTTCAAATCATCATTTCCTGCCCAAAATGCGATCCTATCCCATGCATACACATCCAAAGTATATAAACGTGGCGTTTTTGATGGAACTTGAATTTCATAAGTACTATCCGCTTTTAGCGTAATGGTTTGATAAATTTCAGAATCTTTACTCGATTTATCACGTAGCACAAATGGGAACTTCTCTTGGTGCTCCTTGCTTGGTGGAAAATTCACCTTCCCTTTTACAGTAATATAATCACGCTGTTGCGCGAATAAGCCAGTTGTTAATAATAGACCGGCAACGACACTTAAAACTACTCTTTTCATCTATGTAATTTAATTAAAATTTAACCTTAAATATTTCTTCTAATTTCTTCTCCATGGCGCCTCCGCCCTTGGGATCAAAGCCAATCTCCTTCATAATAATTTTCCCAGTAGGATCAATCAAATAGGATGTTGGGACTGCACTGACATTAAACAATTCAGATGCTATCTTACGATCATCGTACAATTGCGGCCAAGGATTAGACTCTTCTTTAACTGCTTTTAGCCAAGCATCCTTGTTCTTATCAATAGAAATGTTGACAATCACAAAATCTTTGCCCGTTAGCTTACTGTTCACTTCCCTAATTCTAGGAAATGATGCGCGACAAGGCGCACACCAGGAGGCCCAAAAGTCTAATAAGACATACTTACCTTTAAAATCTGCGAAAGAACGCTCTGTACCTTCTTCATTCGGCAATTTAAAATTCTTTACTATGGCTCCTATATAAGCATTCTTTAACCCTTGTATTTTAGCATATACAGTTTTCCCATCATCCCCTGCCTTTACTTCTGGAGAAAGCCTATTATAATAGTATTCTATGCGGTCCACTGGCATTGTGGACAACTGAGATAAGATAAAAACAGGCGCAACAAATTGATCTGCTTGTACAAATACATTTAGCAAAGAGTCGTTTAGACGCGCAGACATTGCCCTATTGTATTCTGTAGCGGCATCGTAATTGGCCGAGCCTTGATTAAGTGCCCCTTCGCCATACTTGGCTAGGGTAGCTGCTCTACTGGATTGAAAGATGATAACTTTTTGGGCACCGTACTCATTATAGAGTTGCGCAGAAGCCAATCCTTTAACCTTTCCTGAAGATAAACCTTTCTGCATATCGAATTCCACCTGAATAGTTCCAGACCTGTCATAAAACAAGACTAATGGAGAAAACATACGACGCTTTGCCTTGTCATATCCTAAAGAGATGGCGCGGGAACCGATGTTATCATCCGTAAAATTAATCTCAAAATGGCCATCTTTAATCGTTGTGGAATCCTTGAACATTTGGTTGTATAAATACACCGTATTGTGCCCTTCGGTATCCCCTGTAACGGTTCCAACAACCTTTATCTGGTTTTGACCAAGGACGACTTGCCCTATCAATAGTCCAAACACAGTACATATTACTCTTATCATATAATACTTTTTTTAATTTAGTTTAAAAACCAAGATTTACGGACTGGCGAACGATCCATAACCAAACGCATACGGTTAACTTGTCCCTGTGTAAAGCAGTTCCTTAAAGATCCATAACGAATATCATCCATTGCATTATTGGCAAGAAACTTCTCTCCATCCAGCCCTACTTTTAATAAGTCTTTCTGATTGTTACCTGTAAGACTATACTTCCGCGTATCGGAGACATAGTCTGCCGCATCAGTACCCCGATACAAGCCATAATATAGACCTAGATAAGAGGCGATTTCTATTTTGCGATCAGCACCAGGAAAAAAAACCGTACGATGCACACCTAAACCGTAATTCGTATAAAAATCATTTGTGGGTACATCAGCAGCGCTATTAACCGTATTCGTTATGCCCTGCAAGGGGGCTTGTCCAGCAGGAACAATCTGATAAGCGGCTCTATTATTTCCTATAGAATTATTTGCTGAAGATGGCATAACATAGATGTTCAGGAACTTATCCTTATTCCATTGATAACCGACTGTACTATTGACTTTATTCCAAAAATTCGCCGGGACAAAGTTTGCTGTTGGAGATGCTTTCCAACTGGCATCATAGATAATCTTATTGTAACCTGGAACTGCCAATCCGCCGCCTGATGCATTTGTTTTTGCTAAGCGAAATTCAATGCCTGCTGCTGCACCATTTGGATCTTTCCCAAAGCTGTTACTAAATACGAGGTTTGCATATTCAATGGCAGCTTGTAAGTACTTTGGAGGAACCTCTTGATAGGTCAATGCATCATAGGCCGGGTCAGTAGTACTCAATTCAAATACATGGAAAATTACATCCACATACCGTTTTTCAGCAACGGCTATTGGCTTAAGGATTTTTACCGTTTTCACCTTAGACTTAATCTGTCCGATTTGAGCATAAAATTCTAGGCTAGCCTTACTGCTAAGGCTCGTCGAAAACTCAGCTCCTGTGGTCAGCTGTCCATCTGCGTAAAAACGAACTTCCGAACTTGGCAGAGCACGATAATCTACAAACATCATGGTATCCTTTAACTGACCATTGCTCGCTTTTATTTGCACTTTGCGAAAGGCTTCCAAAACAAACTGTAACGAAGCTTTTCCATCAGCAATCAGACTTGGACTCCCCGTAAAGAAAGCGATGGAGTCAATATCCGAAACCTGCGGTTGATAAATCGAGTAATCGAATGCTTCTTTTTTACAACTCTGCAAAGCGGCCAACAGCGTGCATAGGTATATAAATTTTTTCATCTTAATTTGCATATATGGTTAAAAAACAATCGGATTCCAGCCCGGATTGGGAACGATATGTGGGTTTTCCTGTAGCTCTACTAGAGGAATTGGGAGCGCATAATGATAGTCTCCCGCCTTTACCTTTACAGTATAAGACTTATTGAAGAAGCTAAGGGTTCGTTCTATGTCTCCGATCTTGTAACGCTTCAGATCAATCCATCGCTTGTCTGTATCACAGAAAAACTCTTTCCGACGTTCATTAATAATTTCCGTTAGAATATTTTCGCCCGTTAAGCTGGGTTTCGCTGCTGCTCCCCTAAATCCTTTAAACTTGTTCAATGTCGCCAATGCCTGATCTGTCTGTCCAAGTCTAAAATAACCTTCAGCTAAAATCAAATAGGCCTCTTCAGGAGTAAAAAGATGTATACGTACATACTTTTGTCCATTTGCGAAACCATCAGGCCAAGCTCCAGACATCACCGTTCCGTTAAAATAAGCAGCCTTACGAATATCATTTGAATCAAAAAGTTGCAAAAATGTTGGTTCTGTTTTTAAGTTAGAAGGAGCATAACCGATATAATCAAAGGTGGATCCATACATTGGCGCAACTGTACCATAAGTAATACTCTGC
>JASLCA010000328.1 GCA_030146225.1 Sphingobacterium sp.
AGGAAGCTAAAATCGCCGCTATATTTGTAACAAATTCAAGGGTTTCTTCTGTCGCAAAATATGTTCAAGAGAATGGATTAAAGGACCTTATTCTTATCGGCTTTGACTTCTTGCCTGAGAATATTCACTACCTAAAGGCCGATGTAATTGATTTCTTAATCTGTCAAAAACCTTACGAACAGGGCTATAAAGGGATAATTGCCCTTTACCAAAGGTTGATTCATAATCTAAAGCCTAAAAAGGTAAACTTTATGCCCATTGATATTATTTCTAAGGAAAACCATATGTTTTACACAAATTAATTTTTGATTTAGGAAAGCTAAAGCCGCTTTTATACTTTTTTTAATGAGCGATGTTTGCCAGAATAAACCCTTTTTTCTATATTGCGTTAACGTTACCGTAAATTATAAATCATCTACCGATGTTGCTTAGCGTTTTTCTTAGTGAAAGAATTGCTTGAAAAATAAAGAGTCGCATCGAACTATTCTGCAACTGTCTTCGTCAGCAAAGAAATGACATGATAGTCCCGAATAGGAATTTGATAAAATCCTATTATTATGATAAAACGATCTATTTTAGTACTATTTACCCTTGTTATTCTATTTGCTGGAGCTACGGATCTCCAAGCACAAGCCAAGTATACCAGTGATTTTCCCGTGAAGGGCTTTCATTTGGACTTGCGGATACAGGTGATGCCTATGCCGGCCTTAAAAAGCTTTGCCAAGAAATTAAGTGAAAATGGGGTAAATACACTTGTTATGGAATGGGAAGCATCCTATCCATTTGAAAAGCATCCCATGATCGCCAATAGGTTTGCCTATTCGCGTGCAGATGTAAAAGAATTTATTGCCTATTGTAATTCAATTCATATCGATGTAATTCCCTTGCAACAGAGCTTTGGGCATGTGGAGTATATCTTAAGGAATCACCAATACAAGGAATTAAGAGAGGATCAAAAGGATTATTCCCAGATTAACCCGCTTAAGGAAGATCTGGCAAGGGCCCTTTTTACCGACTTGTACAAGGATTTAATCTCTACCCATAGCTCAGAATATATTCATATAGGTGGAGATGAAACTTATTTATTGGGGCATTCTGAAGCCTCTAAGAAAAAAGTTGCCGCCGTAGGCAAAGGTCGTCTTTATGGGGATTATATTAAACTGCTCTGTGATATAGTTGTGAGTCTAGGCAAGCGACCTGTATTATGGGCTGATATCGCACTTAAATACCCTGATGCTTTAGAAGGACTTCCTAAGGAAGCTATTTTCGTGGATTGGAACTATGGCTGGGACATCAATATGTTTGGCAAGCATAGTAATCTTATGGACAGTGGCTTTGAGGTTTGGGGAGCGCCCTCGATCCGCAGTCACCCTGATAATTTCTTCTTAACGCAATGGGAAAAGCACTTTACAAATATTCACGATTTTATTCCTATTGCTCGTAATTACGGCTATCAAGGTATGATTATGACTTCTTGGTCAACCTCAGGCCTTTATGCTCCTCTATGGGAGTCTACGCGGGATATTGTGGACTTGTATACGATTCGTAGGGTTTATCCTATCTCAGGCTTTAACATGTTGATTGCGGCCTTTTTCAAGGGCTTGAATGCTACAGAGCCGTTACAGGTGGAAGACTTTATATACAGCTATGCACAGCAACAGTATGGGCTAACAGCTGCAGCAGCTGTTGACTTTTGGAAGGCTTTAAAGGCTGCGCCCTATGAGGTTACCCAAGGCAAGGTGGTGTCAGAGCCAGCCCTCACTATTCAGTCTGTGCTGGACAGTGCTGTGCATTCAGCAGAACTATTGAAAAATCTAAAGCCTAAGTTGAATAAACAAGAGTTTGAACATTATCGCTTGATGGCCGATATCCGCGTGCAATACCTGCGTTATTATGCCCTCGAAATTGAAGTGAATGCACCTGATTTTAACTTATCAGGCATTCCCTCGGTGCTCAATCGCTTAGCTGCCTTGGACACCAAAAGCTTAGATAAGCGATTTGCTAAGCTGAATAAGGATGTACTTTACCCAGCTGAAATTGAGCAGGAAAAAGAATTGAGAAATGCGAAGATTAAACTATTGCAGCAGCGTTTAGCTAAAGCTAGAAAATAATTACTGCTAGTCAAGGACAATTCTTGTATAGCATCATTACCCATAAAAGCATGATACGAATAGCACATCTAATATTTATACTCCTAGCAGGAAGCTTGCATCTAAATGCAAAGAACGTGGACTCGCTTTCCTTGCAAGTTAGTTGGCAACCTATTGAAAACAACTACCTAGGCAAGGAGCAGGCTTTGTCCGTCCTAGAAATTAAGAATACAGGCAAGCTGGCTTTGCCAGCAAGTGGTTGGAAGTTGTACTTTAATTTTGTTCGAATTCTACAGCCCAAAGTGGAGCAGCCCATTTTTGATATGCAACATGTCAATGGAGATTATTTTTACTTTAGCCCAAATGCCAACTTTAAGGGTTTAGGCGCAGGCGAGACCACGCGTTACGAACTGATTTCCAATTCCTGGTTGGTCAATTTAAATGATAGTCCACAAGGCTTTTACATAGTCTGGGATGATGGGTCTGTGACCAGCTTGCCGAAGGTCGTGATTAAGGCACCGTTGGATGCGAAGAAGTTCTATAGGGTGGGGGGTGATGCGGAGATGTCGGCAGAAGCTATCTATGCACATAATGAAGC
>JASLCA010000331.1 GCA_030146225.1 Sphingobacterium sp.
AAAAAGGTTTCCAAACGGGGAGAATGGAAACCTTTACTAACCAATTATAAACCTAAATTATGATACCTCAAAAGTACGATCTATTGCTCAATTATGCAAGCTAAAACCTAAAACTTAACATAGATTTAACACTGCAATCGTGTGCATAATACACTTAGCTTTCCCTGAATAAAAAAAACACTGAATTATAACAAACTTTTGACAAACAATAAAAATGAAATTCTGTACATTTGCACCCGAATGAACGTTCATTTATTAAAAGCAATCCTAATAATCTAATTGCCTTTGCAACTTATTTTATACCGATTGTACCAGCAAACATGAAAAATAAATCAAGTACAGCCGCCTTAGAAATGGGGAGTGGTCAAAAAAAAGAAGCAATCTTTGAGAGTACCCTCAAGTTGATTCATGAGCATGGCTTTCATGGTACTCCAATGAGTCAGATCGCTATTCATGCCAATGTGGCAACCGGAACTATATACCATTACTTTACTTCAAAAGACGAATTAATACTTGAGCTCTTTAAGTATTGTCGCGAGAAGACTAATGAACATATATTTCAACTCGATGAAGACCTCTCCTATCAGGAAAGATTTGCAGCAATCTGGAAACGTTTAGTGGAGTACTATATAGAAAACAAAGAAATTTTTCGTTTTGTAGAACAATTTCACTCTTCGCCTTATTATGAACTCATGCAGGAGCTCAAAGATTCCAGTTATTATGGGGCGGACAGCATGCGCAAGTTTTTTGAAGAGGGAATACAGGCAGGCATTATTAAAAATGTAAGTTTCTTTACCTTAATGTCTATTTATTTCGGTCCGGCAATTTCCCTTATCAAGAATGTCACGTATAATAAATTTTGTAAAATAAATGAACAGGATCATAAAGATCTAATTGGAATAATTTGGAATGGTATCAAAAGTAAATAATATGAAATTTAAGAAAGCTACTTTATTTTTATGTATAGCTTCCTGCTTTACCGGCTTCGCCCATGCGCAAAGCGTTAAATCATCAAGTTCACTAAGTCAAAACAGCACATTAGAAGAGTTGATCAACTATGCACTAAGCAATAAGATCGAGCTAAAACAGGCTAATTTAGACAAGGAAATTGCAGAGAGGGACATCTCATCGGCCCTGTCCGGATGGCTCCCACAAGTAAATGCCACGGGTTCTATCGTGCACAACTTGCAGCTTCCTACAACGGTGATTTCAGGAGAAACAATTTCCTTAGGCCAGAAAAACACCTCCGGCCTAACCTTTCAAGCGGACCAAGCCATTATCAGTCCCCAGCTTTTCCAAGCCTCACGTGCAGCGAAATTTATACGTCAACAAAGCAACTTAAATGTAGAAAGCGTGCGCATCAATACAGTGGTCGATGTGAGCAAGGCTTATTATGATATCCTGACTTCAGAGGAGTCTATCAATATTATTAATGAAAATATAGTGCGTTTAAAACGCCAACATTCGGAAGCAAACTCTAGGTATGAGGTTGGTCTGGTGGACAAAACAGATTACAAGCGGGCCTTAATCTCTTTAAACAATGCCCATGCACAATTAAAGTCAGCAAAGGAAAGCCGTAATTACAAGTATGACTACCTTAAGATGTTATTGGGCATGAAGCAAGCGGAGAGCCTAAGCCTTTCCTTTGAAAATCAAGCCTTAGAGCAGAATATCCTATTGGATACCACGGAGCTTTTAGATATTGCTAATCGCGTAGAGTTTAAACAGGTGGAGACCTTAAAACAAATTCAAAAATTAAACACACAGTATCAAAAATGGAATTTCTTACCACGTGTGGGGGCCTATGCCAATTATGGATTAAACTACCGTAATGATAAATTCAGCAAGATGTATACGGACAACTTCCCGAGCTCTACAGTAGGACTTTCCTTGACCATGCCAATTTTCACAGGTACTAAACGAATTCAAGAACTTCGGAAGTCTGAACTTCAAGAGCAAAGAATTGAATTGGATTTAATGAACTTAGAAAACATAATCAGTACCGAGTATTCCGCAGCCATGGCCAGCTATAGAGCCAATATGAATGAATGGCGCAATGCAAAGGAAAATATGGCCTTGTCAGAAGAGGTATACAATACCATTAAGCTGCAATATGATGCAGGCGTAAAGACCTATTTGGAACTTATGACTGCCGAAACAGACTTGAAGACGAGTCAACTAAATTACCTAAATGCCTTGTATGCGGTATTATCCAGCAAGCTGGACATCCAAAAAGCATTGGGTACTGTAGACATTAATAATTAAAATCACACGTAAGAAATAAACAAGAAACATGAATAAGAGATATTTATTTTCAGCATTAATAATAGGATCAGGATTGATTTGGCAATCTTGTGGATCCAAGGATGGTTCAAAACAACAAGCAGCTGGCCCTGGCGCACAAGCTGAGGTTGCAGTGCCCGTTACTTTTGCAACTGTCGATCAGCAGATCGTATCCGGTCTTAAATCTTACCCAGCAAGTGTGGTTCCCCTTCAAGAGACAGAGATTAGAGCAGAGGTTAGTGGCTACATTACCAATATATATGTAAGCGATGGAGCCTTTGTATCCAAAGGTCAGGCACTTTATGAAATTGATCGTATACGCTATCAGTCCTCGGTAGATCAAGCTAAAGCAAACTTAGAAATTGCCAAGGCAAATCTACAACGTGTGGAAAAGGATCTGCAACGCTATCAAACCCTTGCCGACAAGGACGCGATTGCAAAGCAGACCTTGGACTATGCTTTAACCGATGTAAACAATCAGAAGGCACAAGTACAAGCGGCTCAAGCAGCCTTAACTACTGCGCAAACAAACTTACAACGCTCTGTGATCCGTGCCCCATTTGCGGGAGCAGTGGGTATATCACAGGTACGTAGTGGGGCTTTGGTGAGCCCAGGCACAACCTTATTAAACACCATTAGTTCTATAGATCCAGTAGCGGTACAGTTCCAAATCTCCGAGCGGGAAATTGCCGAATTTAGCGCTTACCAATCAGGGCGTTCCTCCACAGAGATTACCGCATCACTTCCAGATGGTACGGCCTATACAGCGCAAGGACGTATTTCTACGATTGACCGTGCCGTTGATCCTACAACAGGTACAATCTCTGTGCGTGCTACATTTAGCAATCCGCAGAACACCCTGCGGGCAGGCATGAACCTGACAATGAATATAAAAAGCACCTCCACTGTGGAGCAACTGCTGATTCCATTTAAAGCGGTTCAAGATCAACTAGGCGTATACAATGTATTTGTTGTAAACGATAGCAGCCGAGCTGAATCTCGTCCAGTAGAATTAGGCTTAAAATTCGAAGACAAAGTAGTTGTGAATTCAGGCCTACAAGCTGGTGACAAAATTGTTGTAGATGGAATAATGAACGTTAGAAGTGGTGCAAAAGTTGTAGAAAATACCCCAAAAAAGTAGTTTCAAACAACCCAAACAGAATTAGAATATGATTTCAGAAGTATTTATAAAAAGGCCCGTCACCGCAATCGTAATCTCTATTATGATTATGATTCTCGGTACGATTTCGATCTTGACGCTGCCTATTAGTCAATATCCGTCCATCGCGCCACCTACAGTTACTGTTACGGCAAACTATACAGGAGCCGATGCACAGACCGTAGAGCAAACGGTGACTACCCCTATAGAGAGTCAAATTAATGGTACCCCAGGCATGATTTACATGTCTTCAAACAGTACCTCCAATGGGCAATCCAGCATTACCGTTACCTTTGAGGTAGGAACGGATATTGATATTGCTACGCTAGATGTACAAAACCGAGTAGGCATTGCCGAGCCAGCCCTTCCTGAGGCAGTTCGTCGCCTAGGTGTTACCACGCGTAAAGCCAATACCGATATCTTGATGCTGGTTTCTTTGGTATCCCCAAAGGGCACCCGTGATGATAAATTCCTAGCTAACTATGCCAACCTCTACCTAAAAGACGCTATTATGCGGGTTAAAGGAGTGGGTGATGTAACGGCATTTGGACAGCCTTTCTCCATGCGTGTATGGTTGGATGCCAACAAGCTGACGGCATTGAACTTAACCCCTGCCGACATCTCTTCTGCTATTGCAGAACAGAACTTACGGATCCCAGGTGGATCAGTTGGAGCTCCTCCACAATACAATTCACAGGTATTTGAATACCCAGTTATTACTGACTCCGATCTTTCATCCGTAGCGGACTTTGAGGATATTATTATTAAGTCTAAGTCTGATGGCTCTATTGTCTTACTAAAGGATGTAGCCCGTATAGAACTTGGACAATTTAACTATGCTACCACGACCAAGACGGATGGCATGCGTTCTACTGGAATGATGGTTTCCCAAACTCCAGGAGGAAATGCGGTGGAAGCTGCCGAAGGTATTTATGCGGCGCTAGACCTGCTTAAAAAATCCTTCCCTGAGGATGTGGACTATGTAGTAGGCTTTGAAACCATATCGGTCGTAAATGCATCTATTGAATCGGTTATTCATACCTTGATTGAAGCGATGTTGCTTGTGACTTTAGTCGTTTTCTTCTTCCTGCAATCATGGCGTGCAACCTTAATTCCAATCTTGGCCATCCCCGTTTCCATTGTAGGTACATTTATCTTCTTTGCCTTATTTGGATTCTCGATTAACAACTTGACCTTACTTGCCTTTGTACTGGCGATTGGGATTGTGGTGGATGATGCGATTGTGGTGGTGGAAGCTGTACAGCATTATATTGATCATTACAAGATGAGTGCCCGAGAAGCAACCATGCGGGCAATGAAAGATATTACTGCGCCGGTTATTGCTATTGCCTTAATCTTAGCTGCAGTATTTATTCCGGTAGGCTTTATTCCAGGTATGGTGGGGCAACTCTATCAGCAGTTTGCGATTACAATTGCAGTATCGGTAATGATCTCCGCTTTTGTAGCCCTCTCCTTAACTCCTGCCCTTTGTTCGCTGCTGTTAAAGCCTACAGCGGTTAATAAAGATGCCCGTGGTCTAAATAGATTCTTCTTCAAGTTTAACCAATGGTTTGAGCGAGTAACCCAAAGTTATTCTAAAGGCGTAAAAACCTGTATTAAAAGAGCACCATTGGCACTAATTATCCTCCTCTGTGTATTTATCGGAACGGGCTATATGTTTACTGCCAAGCCTACAGGATTTATTCCTACAGAGGATAATGGGGCTTTCTTTGCGGGGGTTACACTTCCTGAGGGATCTTCTGCTGCGCGTACCGACGAGGTGCTTACGCAATTAGAGAAGGAGATGCGTGCTGATTTCCCAGAGATTGAACACGTCACCTTGATTTCAGGTATTAATATCTTAAACCGTGCCTTTAAATCCAATGGAGCTACCTTATTCGTGGCCCTTAAGCCATGGGATCAGCGTACCCGTACCGCTTCAGATATTACAGGAGCCATTATGGGCAAGTACCGTGCTTATGATAAGGCGCGTATCCTTGCGGTGACTCCGCCTGCTATTCCAGGCTTGGGTACCTCAGGTGGGTTCTCCTTGTTAATTCAGGATCACCAGACGGTAGACATTAAGGAGTTTGAAGGAGTGGTGGGCAAGTTTTTGGCCGCAGCAAATCAACGTCCTGAAATTGGAATGGCTTATACCCTCTTTAACTCCAATTCGCCAAACTTTAAGATCTCTGTAAATAGAGAGCAGGCCAAAAAGATGATGGTTCCGGTTTCTTCTGTTTACAGCACAATTTCGGCTTATTTAGGCTCAGCTTATATCAATGACTTTACCCGCTACGGAAGAAACTTCCGGGTTGTAACGCAGGCTGACCAAGAATTCCGCATGAATATTGAGGACATCAACAAGCTCTATGTCAAAAACCTGCAAGGTGCTTCAGTGCCCTTAAGTGGCTTAGTAACTTGGGAGCTAATCCAGAATCCATCGATTATCAACCACTACAATATCTTCCGTAGTATTGAGGTTAGTGGATCGGCAGCGCCAGGCTATAGTTCTGGGGATGCCTTAAAAGCACTGGAAGAAGTAGCCGCACAGACCTTGCCAAATGGCTTTGGGTATGACTTCTCTGGACTTTCTCTACAAGAGAAACAGTCTGGAAACATGACCATCATGATCTTTGCGCTCTGTATTGTGTTTGTATTCCTATTGCTAGCATCCTTGTATGAGAGTTGGTCCGTACCATTCTCCATCCTGCTATCCGTGCCTATTGGAATCTTTGGAGCGATCTTAACCCTATTGTTTATCCCAGCTTTGGACAACAATATTTATGCGCAGATTGGTCTGGTAACCATTATTGGTTTGGCAGCGAAAAATGCGATTTTGATTGTAGAATTTGCCAAGGAACGGGTTGATATTGGAATGCCCCTTTTGGAAGCAACCTTGGATGCGGTCAAGCTTCGTCTGCGCCCAATTATTATGACCTCCTTTGCCTTTATCCTGGGTATTATACCTTTGATGCTGTCAACAGGTGCGGGTGCATTCTCTCGTCAAACCATTGGTTGGACAGTTTTTGGAGGAATGATGGCAGCTACGCTAATGGGAATTTTTGTAATTCCGGTATTATTCTATGTTATTACCAAATTAGCCTACGGCAAGAAAAAGCTTGCCGAGTTAGAAGCTAATTTTGATGAAGAAAAAGCGAAGAACTTAAGTTCTCACTAATAATTACTTGTTTATTTTTAGACGACAGGGGTTCCAATTTGGACCCCTGTTGTTGTTTATAGCGACCCTATACCTACAAGCTTCCTACTACGCGTATGGCTTATTCTGATTTAAGGCTAAAGATCCAGCTTTTTGTTTATCACCTAGCCCTTAAATGCGACATAAGAGGCAAAGCAGAGGTTTTTATGCAGCAGATCCACAGTCTTAAAGCCTACAGCATCCAATAAATTTAATTGATACATCAAGCTTCTAGGACTATCTTCTTTCTGTATATATGCAAAAACGGCATCCCGATAAGCCGCATCTTGCAGGCCAGTTAAGTAGTCGCCATACAATTCCGTATAAATATAGTCTTGTAATGCCTCAGTATGCTGCTCCACTAAGTCAAACACCCATAAGGTACCGCCTGGATTTAATAAATCATACAAGCCCTTAAAGCTAGTTTCCCAATCCTGATCATCCCGGAGATGATGTAGCACTGCGGTAGCCATAATCACATCAAAGGTGCCCTCGGCTGGCTGTATTAACCTAAAGTCTCCCTTGCGCAGATCAATCGCCCCCTGCTGCATTGCCTGCAAGCGCTCCGCTGCCTTATCCAGCATAGGCTGACTTAAATCCGCAAGGGTGATGTCAATATCCGACTTTTTCTGCAACAGCTTAACGACATAGTTTCCAGCGCCACAGCCTATATCCAAAACCCGTAGCGGCTGGTCTTTATAAATTTTGGCAATGGAGCTCGTAATAAGCTCCATATTAAAGGCCGCGTCCAAGGTGGTCAATTGCCCCGTTTCCAGGTTTGAAAATCTTGCCACATCCTTATCAAAGCGCTCTTCAATTTCCTTTAAGGTCGATTTCATAGTATGCTAGTTTAATTTCAAAGCTAAGCCTTTGATACATAAATTGGAAATCCTATATTTAGCATAGACAATGCAGGCAGGCCGAAAGCAATAACAGGAAGCCGAAATGCAGGAAAATAGCATGCAATGAAATTACACAGCATAGACACAGGCTTTTTTAAGCTTGATGGAGGCGCCATGTTTGGCGTAGTCCCTAAGTCCCTTTGGCAACGCACAAACCCCGCAGATGAGCGCAATCTATGCACCTGGGCAAATAGGCTACTGCTTATAGAGGAAGGCAAGCGCTTAACCCTTGTAGACACCGGCCTTGGGGACAAGCAGGATGACAAATTCTTCAGTCATTACTTCCTACATGGAGATGACAGCATAGACAGTTCCTTAAAAAAGATTGGCTTTCATCGGGATGACATTACAGATGTGCTGCTGACCCACCTGCACTTTGATCATTGTGGTGGCGCTATCCAACGCCAAGGGGATCAGCTGCTCCCAGCCTTTAAAAACGCAAACTTTTGGAGCAATGCCCAGCATTGGGAATGGGCAACCCATCCAAATCCACGCGAAAAGGCATCCTTTCTGAAAGAGAATATTATGCCACTACAAGAGAGTGGTCAATTACAATTTATTCAAGAGGGGGCGCATTACAGTGAAGAAGTAGCGATTCGCTATGCACATGGACATACGGAGGCCATGATGCTGCCGCAGATTCAGTACAAGGACAAAACCATCTTGTATATGGCGGATTTATTGCCTTCGGTAGGCCATATCCCTATCCCTTATGTAATGAGCTACGATGTACGCCCCTTGACTACAATGGCTGAAAGAGAAAGTTACTGGGAAGAGATTGTGGACAAGGAGTACATCCTTTTCTTAGAGCATGACCAAATTCATCAATGCTGTACCCTGCAAC
>JASLCA010000378.1 GCA_030146225.1 Sphingobacterium sp.
AAAGAATTATACGGGTCAATTTGATTTAAGCTATCGTGTCAGCAATATCAGATTTCAAAATTCTATACGCATCTTCCAAAACATAGCTAATGCTTCTCCTTATGGCAAATTTAGTGACTACGTACGTCAGAATCCCTATTGGACGCCCTATGATGAAAATGGCAAAATTAAGCCTTTTCTAGAGAGCGTGCGTGCAGATGATTATAACACGACTAAGTATAGCAATCCCATGTTTGATGCGACCTTGCATTCCTTAAATAAGGATCAGTACTTTGGCTTTAGTAATAACTTTCAAGTACGATATGATATTTTAGCAAATCTCTTCCTTGAGGCAAACATTAGTATAAATAAGCAGAATGGCTCGCTGGATCAATTTTATCCCGCACAACATTCTAAATTTGCAAATGTAAAAAATGTCAGTGAGCAGGGGAGTTATGATGTGCGTAACAAGGATTTATATGGCTACGAAAGTAGAGCCATGGTAAATTATAATAATCTCTTTGGCAAGCATATGCTGTACAGTACCTTAGGCTTTGATATTGCCAGTAATACGGAAAGTTTCTATAATGTTAAAACCGTAGGCTTTGCCTTCGAAAAATTGGATAACCTTTTGTTCGCAACCCAGTATTTGCCTAATTCCAAGCCTACTGGTGATGAAAGCAAAATTAATCGCATTGGTCTTTTATTAAATAATAGTTACAGCTACGACAACCGTTACCTAGCTGATATCTCTGTGCGCAGAGATGGTTCCTCGCAGTTTGGGTCGGATAAGCGCTTTGGTACGTTTTGGTCAACAGGCATTGGATGGAACATTCATAATGAAAGCTTCTTTAAAAACAACAACTATGTAAACCGTTTGAAGGCTCGCGCGAGTTATGGTTCATCGGGAAGTATTAATCTACCTGCATATCAAGCACAGACTAGGTATAGCTTTGCTACAACCAATATCTACAACGGTGAACTTGGAGCAGCCATAATGGGCTTGGGAAATAATAATTTAAGCTGGCAGGATGTTCGGACATTAAATTTAGGGACGGACATTACTCTGCTGAATGAGTCTTTAGACTTCCGCTTTGAACATTATCGATCTACAACGAATAATACCATTACCAGCATCACATTAGCCTCTTCTACGGGCTTTAAAAGCTATGCGGAGAACCTTGGTAAGATTCAAAACATAGGCTATGAGATTGCTGGACGCTATAAGCTAATTAATAATATGCAGAAAGGTCTTATTTGGTCTATTAATGCTGCTGCATTTAGTAATCAGAATAAGCTAATGGAGCTCTCAAATCAATTGAAGGCTGTAAATGACAAAATTAACGCGGCATCAAATCAGGTTTTACCAACCTTAATGTTAACAGAAGGCCAGTCTATTAATACCATTTATGCTGTACGCTCTCTGGGTGTAGATCCTGCAACAGGAGCTGAGGTTTACTTAAATGTCAATGGGGAGAAAACCATGGCATGGAATGCTAAGGACAAGGTTGCGCTGGGGGTTACAGATCCAAAATGGAATGGCACATTTGGAACTACCTTTGATTACAAGGGTTTTAACCTAAATCTATTGTTTGATTATAGATTTGGTGGACAGATGTACAATCAGACTTTAGTTGACCGTGTTGAAAATGTAAATCCTATTTACAATGCGGATAGACGTGCATATGATCTGGGTTGGACCACACCTGGTGATCAAAGTTTGTATACACAAATGAAAGTGAACAAGGCCTTTACACGTGCTTCTTCTAGGTTTGTACAAGATGAGAATAACCTAAATTTAGCTTCAGCATCCTTGTCTTACAATTTTTATAGGCATGCCTTTGTTAAAAAAATGGGTTTTAATAGTTTTCAGTTAACAGCTATTACCAACGACCTTGTACGATGGAGTTCTATCCAAGTAGAGCGCGGCATTGAAAATCCTTTCGCACGTACTTATTCATTGTCTATTAGAGCAAATTTTTAAACGCTATATCATGAAAAATATTAAGTTACTATATATAGTTGGTCTTACAGCCCTAATCCTAAGCTCCTGTAATGACTTTTTAAATGTTAACCCAAAATCTTCACTTTCTGAAGATCAGATGTTTAGTTCCGAAATGGGATTTAAGCAAACATTAAGTGGGGTGTATTCCCAAATCGCTGAACGTAGTTTATATGGGGATAATCTAAGTATGGGCTTTGTAAGCGCACTAGCACAGAATTATAATCCCGCAGCTCATGGCTTTGTATTTAAGGAAACTACAGCATTAAATTATGAAAGTAGTGAGGTTAAAGAACGATTAGACAGCATTTGGTCGGCTAGTTACAATGCAATTGCTGGTTTAAACAATATTTTAGATAAAATCGAAAAGCAGAAGGGCTTGTTTACCGGAACAAACTATAATTTGATTAAAGGTGAAGCACTTGGGCTTCGGGCTTATCTTCATTTTGATTTATTACGTTTATTTGCTGCGAATCCTAATTTAGAGATGCAAGCGCTAGCTATTCCCTATAAAAAAGTACTAGGTCCTATGTCCCAAAAGCCTGAGCTTGTAGGAGATTTTTTAAACCTAGTCTTGGCAGACCTTATGGAGGCTGAAGGATTACTTAAAGGCATAGACAGCTTCTTACAAAAGGATAAGTCTAGACGTTTTAAGATGAATAGCATAGCGGTAATAGCCTTGCAAGCAAGGGTAAACCTCTATAAGGGAGATAAGGTTAATGCCAAGGCTGCGGCTCTAGCTGTTGTTGAGACGGATGCACTTAGTTTTGTAACTAATGCTGAGATTGCAACCTCCAGTGCTACAAAAGATCGTTTATTCTCCAATGAACAGGTATTTGCGGTGCGCGTAGCAGACATCAAAGATTGGACAGAATCAGGGACTTCAGCCTATTTTCGCTATACGACTTCCTTGTCTAAAACTAATCTTACAAGGTCAGAAGCTAACTTTGCGACCTTGTATGAGACGGGTGGAGGTGGTGGTACAGACTACCGATTTGTATATTTATTGGAAAATGATGGTACCACAAAATTTCCCTCTAAATTTTGGCAAACATCAAGTGCGCTCGATATTGTACGACTGGATCATACTGTACCTTTAATACGTCTATCTGAGATGTATTATATCCTAGCTGAATCCAGTAGTAACGTAGCAGAGGGTGTTGGTTATCTAAATAAAGTACGTAAGCATAGGGGATTGGCAGAGTTTCCTAATGGAAGTCTTGATGCCGTAAGCTTGAGTAATGAAATTGTAAAGGAATATCAGAAGGAGTTTTATGCAGAAGGGCAACTGTTTTTTATGTACAAAAGACTCAATTTTCCACGGATGCAGTTTAATAGCAGGTTGTTAAATAGTAGTATTTACATTATGCCTATCCCTGATACAGAGACGGAATTTAATCCACAATATAACTAAGCGGAGTTTATTACACTGTTTTACACAGCGGGCTTAACCCGCATAATCTAAGCTACAAAATGAAATATATACATATAATACTAGCAGCCCTCATATTCGTTGTGGGCGGCTGCAAAAAGGTTAGCATGCCAGGCTATGAGGCTGGACCAGGCTTGTATTTTAATGATGTAATGGGGGATAGCACGAATTATTCCTTTGCGAATCAAGTTGCTCTAAAAACTACAGATACCTTGTTTCTAAAG
>JASLCA010000386.1 GCA_030146225.1 Sphingobacterium sp.
ATCTAGTAGAGCTATTCATTGTATTCACATCCTCTGCAAGCCCGTCCAAAAGTATGCTCATCGTTAAGGAACTATCCAGCTTCATCCTATAGTTGCCCGAAAATAGATGGAGGGAATTTATATTATCGAATGCTATTTCTTCCGCTGAGATTTGATCCCCCCTTTGCAAGACCTGCTTTGTCGTATTGGATTGTAGACCTACAGTATTCAATCTATTGATTTTATAATTTAGCAGCAAAGTATGCTTATCAGCATTCCAGGTATTATTATAATGGGTACCCGCATAAATGGATTTTGGTTGCCCCTTCCCATCAAAGACCCCTTCATTCGATATTGCGACAGCTTCTTTTAAATCAGCTGTGACCAAATTAGCTAAAAATGACAATTCACTGCGCTGTGCTGTAGTAGAAAACTTATCGCTATCCGCCCAGCTTAACCCCACCTTTTCGGTATTAGATTGTTGAACAAAGGCGGACAATTTCATCTTCTTCTTAAAGATATTCACCATAGCCTGCTGCTGTTGTGCATGCATGCCTAAGCCTGCTGAAAGCTTCCCAAAATAACCATTTTTATAGCTTTCCTTGATTTTCAAATCAACCACCTTCCTTTCTTGATCATCAAAACTAAGATTAGTATTATTTAAGTTATAGGTCAGGATCTTATCAAGCATAAAGCCCTTGAGATTGCGCGTTGCTAATAAAGGATCGTCTCCAAAAAACTCTTCACCATCCACTAATAATTTGGCAATTTTCCGCCCCGAAATAGAAATTTTCCCATGATGATCAATGGAAAATCCAGGTAATTGTTTTAGTAGATCCTCGACATTTGAATTTTTTCCAATAATAAAACTATTCGGATTAAAAACTAAGGTATCCCCTTTAACGACAACTGCCCTATCTCCAACCACAGTAATTTCTTCGATCAAGCGGCTTTTAGCTGTTAAAATAAATGGGCTATTGGGAAGATTTTGATCATGCATATTTATGGATATACTAAACTCAAAATAGTTCGGGTGGGTTAGTACAATCAGATAGGTACCAGAATCAGGAATACTGCATACAAAATCCCCTTCCTTATTTGTGATGTACGCATCATATAGCATAGAATCTTTGGCATGAAGAATCATAACGGATACATATGGCAATCCTTGCGTTGTCACCGAAGAGATAACTCGAAATTTAGCCTTGGACTGCCCAAAGACCGTGCCCATAGAAAATAGCGCATAGACAAGAAGTAAACACCTAAAACTAGTTAAAATGTAGTTCAAGCTTCTTAAATTTTGGTCGGGTATTCGTTTTGACAATAGCATACCAGTATAAGCCATTACTACCATCCAAACAGCACTGCTTAAGAGCCAGTAAGCCTTTTGACAATCATAAGGTTTAGTCTAAAATAAAGTAAATAGCGCTATTAATAATGCCATAAAAAGTTCAAAAAAGATAATGCTAAGACTGTTTCACTTCCCATCATACCCAACACTAAATCTTAAACTTTAATCCAGCAGATGCGTAAGGCGACGTTTGGAAATAATAGCCCTTGCTGCTAAACATATGCTTGATACTTCTGTCCGTCATTTCGGCTGGCCGCAAAGCATTTACACCCAAGGTAATGGGGATAGATAGCTTCTTGCCAATTTTTATTTCAGGACGCAAGCCCGTGACCACATACATATGTGAGAAGATTTTATCCTGACCATCCTGCTCCAAAAGCGCCATCTGGCCATTCATTTCTGCAATCAAGCTTAAGGAAATATGCTTATGCGCATCATACTTAACCGACATCGCCAAGCCCTCCATTAAGGCAATATTCACCTTTAAATGCCCAGCTGTGCGCCAGTTTAGGTAAATAGCAGGAAGCACCATTGGCGCTCCAAAGGAATTATTAAGAGCCAGTCCAGCACCTAAATCTAGATTCGGATTTAGGTGATAGATAAATACCGCAGCAGCCATCCCCAGAATATTCTTACGATCCAGCTGGGAGAGCTTTGAACTCGGCATATAAACCCCAGCGCCCAAAGCAGCCAGCATAGACCAGCGTTCAGCAATAGGACGCATATGGTTAAGGCTAAGGCCGACATTTAGTATTTCATCAATGACTAAGGGATCAGTAAAGTTTTCATTAACCAAGTTGGCGTACACCGCTTGAGCCCCAATGGACCAAAGAGTAGGTCGCTGACGCTCATCCAAACGCATCGATAGTGGAATCTGCAAAGACGCCTGATGCACCTGAGCCGCCCCTTTGCTATCCCCTACGGCATGGCTCTTCTCTCCTTCCAGAATGCGGTATCCAGATTTCCCTAAATACTCGCTTTTCCATTCAAATTGAACTTGCGCCGATGCAGCCACATAGGCAAAGAGACTAAAGATAATAACTAAACTTTTCTTCATGGTTCATTGTCGTTTAAACTAAGACAACCAAGCCAGCTTATACCCTTAAAGAAAAATAAATGTCCACGAAGATTTATTATCGTTAAGCCCTCCTAAGATAGAAAAGTTTAATACATCACTATTCAATAGGCTTAGCGGCAGAAGTCTTCCGAATAAACAGAACCGCATCGTAATCCCTACCCGCAACAGCAGGCAGATCCACAGGACCATTCTGCCAGTTTGAATATATCGTTGTGATAAGCGTAGTCTGCTCATAAAAAGGACTACTAGGATTACCCAGCTCAATAAAAAAAGCATCCATAGGGACCTTGCTTAATAAAGCAGCAAGTGTGTTTTCACGGGATTCAAAAGCAAAGGTCGCTAAGCTATTACTAACAATAGCACCAGTATTCCCTTGATCCGTGTCCAATAAAACCACATAGTAACTACCACCCAATTGCTGCGCAAGATGATAGCCCATCGCTTCATAGCCAGACATAGTAATATCCTTAGCCAAGTGTAAATTATGGCCCCACAAGATCGTTTTGGCATTATCCTGAGCATAGGCAGTGAGTAAAT
>JASLCA010000011.1 GCA_030146225.1 Sphingobacterium sp.
GTACCCAGCGCCGGAATCGAACCGGCACATCCGAAGATATTGGTGTTTGAGACCAACGCGTCTACCAGTTCCGCCAGCTGGGCATGCTGTGTTGTAGAATGATGCAAATATAGGGCTTGTTTCAGTTTTTCCAAAACATATTTTCAATGTTTTAGCAAACTAATTGATTTTAAGCCTTTTTATTTTTTTGAACGCTTTTTTAAGCCCTATTTTGTGGCTGTTTGCTGGGCAATCGGTCTATTTATTTTAAGTTTTTTTCTCTTTTAGTGGAAATAAATACCAAATATCCCTAGTGAAGACTTATTTTTGCAGCGATGAATAAAATAATCCTACATAAAGGAAAAGATAAAGCTGCATGGCAATTGCACCCTTGGGTATTTTCTGGGGCAGTAAAGCTAGTGGAAGGTTCGCCAGTAAATGGTGAGGTTGTGGAAGTTTACAATGTAGACAAAGAGTTTGTCGCCTTGGGCGTGTACAGCGCTGTTTCACGTGTAGCAGTACGCTTGTTGGAATGGCAGCCAGGTCGTGCCATCGATGAGGCTTGGTGGAGAAGTCGCGTACAGGCTGCGATACGTATGCGTCAGCATCTATTAAACGCTACGAATAATACCTGTAGGATGATTTTTGCCGAGGCTGACTTTTTGCCGGGCTTAATTGTAGATAAGTATGCCGACTTTTTGTCCATTCAGGTCCATTCAGCCGCTTTAGAATTAGTAAAGCCTTGGATTGTTTCGGAATTGGTTGCGCTTTTAAATCCGCGCGGAATCTATGAGCGTAGTGATATTAAATCGCGGGAGCATGAAGGCTTAGCAGATACCAATGGCCTAGTATATGGCGAGGTGCCAGCAGACTTTGTGGATGTTGTGGAAAATGGAATTCATTATCAAATCAATATTGTAGAAGGTCAGAAGTCTGGATTTTACTGTGATCAGCGAGAGAATCGCGCCTTAACGGCCAAGTATGTCTCAGGCAAGCGCGTCTTGGATTGCTTTTCCTATTCTGGAGGCTTTACCTTAAACGCATTACAGGCCGGTGCAGCAGCTGTAGTTGCTGTTGATAGCTCTGCCTTGGCGATTGAGACTTTGCAGCGTAACGTAGCCCTAAATGGCTATGATGCGGACAGATGCGTAGCAGTTCAGTCGGATGTAAATAAGTATTTGCGTGAATTGGGGGATGCGGGCGAGAAGTTTGATCTTATTGTCTTGGATCCACCTAAATATGCACCCTCCCGTGCCAGCTTGGACAAGGCTTCGCGGGCTTACAAAGATTTAAACAGAAGAGGCTTGATGTTATTAGAAAGTGGGGGCTTATTAGCTACATTTTCTTGTTCGGGAGCTATGGATATTGAAAACTTTAAACGGGTGGTGGCTTGGGCTGCTTTGGATGCTGGCAAAGAGATACAATATATTCGTCAGTTTAATCAGCCAGAAGATCATCCGGTGCGGGCTTCCTTTCCGGAAGGGGAATATTTAAAAGGCTTACTTGTACGCGTGATATAAGCTCAAATAGCTATTCGTATATAAAATAAAAAAAGAGGATCTAGTCCTCTTTTTTTATTTTATATACTCCAACCAGGTTTCAGCCATTAGGTTGGCCCCGGCAAGGGAAGTATGTACCCCATCGCTGGTCCAATAGTTTCCTGGGGCTTTCTTTTCAGCCTTGTCAAAGGCTTGCTGATACGGTACGAATACGGCATTGAATTCCTTGGCAATTACTTTTGTGACTTCTTGGTATGCCGGGAACTCTGGATACCAAGCATCAGTGACATGCTTTACATTGCGTACCGCAAAAGGTTCCGCAATAATAAGCTTTACTCCGGGTAGACTTTTATGGGTTTGATCCAACAATTGCTGGTACTGACTTTTGAATAAGGCAGGGCTATTTATAGCTCCTCGATCTTGGGTGCGCCAAAAATCATTGACCCCAATCATAATGCTCAGAATGGTTGGCTGTAGGGCTATGCAGTCCTGCTGCCAGCGCTGCTGCAAATCAGGCACCCTGTTGCCACTAATGCCTCTGTTGTATACCTGAATATGCTTATCTGCAAAGCGGCTCAGTAAGCTGCTCGCTGCAAGCATGGCGTAGCCTGTGCCTAAGGCTTGGCTTTTATTTGCATCTAGGGATTCTTTATTGCGGCCAGCATCCGTAATTGAATCGCCTTGAAAAAGGATTATGTCATTTTGTTGGACCACAATTTTGCCAGGCCCTTTTGCTAGGCTGTTCGCAAATAGGGATGAACCACCAAGTGCTGTAGCACCTAGGGTCAATAGCCCTTTGCTAATAAAATTTCTTCTCGATTCCATGGTTTAGATTGGTTGATTAAGAAATAAAAATAACCTTTTTAACAGTACTTTTCAATACCTGCCTGAATTATTTTACAGGCTTCTATAATCTCTTCCTTACTGATGGTAAGTGGCGGAGCAAGCCTTAATGCAGTCTCACAATGCAGGTACCAATCTATTATAAGGCCTTGCTGTCCACAATAATTACTGACCGCATAAACTTGTTCAAAGGTGTCTAATTGCAGGCACATCATTAAGCCCAGACCACGTATTTCCTTAATTTTATCAGTCTTAAGTTCGCTCCGAAATAGATCAGCCTTCTCTTGTACTTGAGCCAATAGGTCTTCTTCTTGAATAACCTTTAATGAGGCTTGTGCAGCTGCACAGCTCACCGGATGGCCTCCAAAGGTGGTGATATGACCTAGCATAGGATTGTCCTTGATCACATCCATTAATTCTTTTCGGGCAACGAAAGCACCTAATGGCATCCCGCCCCCAATGCCTTTGGCAAGCATTAAGATATCGGGGATTACATCAAAATGCTCAAAGGCGAAAAGCTTGCCCGTACGCCCAAAGCCTGTTTGGATCTCATCAAAGATAAGTACGGTGCCGGTTTCATCACAGCGTTGGCGTAAGCCCTGAATAAATGCAGGCGAAGGGATACGCACGCCTGCCTCCCCTTGAATAGCTTCTATAACTACCGCTGCGGTTTTTTCGGTAATCTGCATTAGGGCAGCCATATCATTGAGGTCGATAAAGTCTATTTCAGGCAGGAGTGGAGCATAGGCTGTATGGTATTCCTTATTGCCGATAAGGCTTAAGGCGCCTTGGGTACTCCCATGATAGGCATTGTTTATCGCAATTATCTGTCGACGACCTGTAAACTTCTTTGCAATCTTCATGGAGCCTTCCACAGCTTCAGCACCACTATTGGTAAAGTAGACGGACTGAAAACTTTCCGGAAGTACGGCTAGTAGTTCTGTCGCAAAGGCTACTTGTGGGGCTTGAACAAATTCGCCATAGACGGTTACATGCAAGTATTTATCGAGCTGGGCTTGTATTGCGGCTAGTACTTTGGGATGTCTGTGGCCGATATTGCTGACATTAAAGCCAGATACTAGGTCCATATATTTCTCCCCATTTGGGCCGTATAGGTATATGCCTTCGGCTTTTACAATCTCAAAAAGTCTTGGGGAAGAGGATGTTTGAGCGGTATTCTGTAAGAATAATTCTCTATTGCTTATCATGATAGTTCTGAAAAAATCAAAGTTAAGAAGTAAAAAACAAAAAGGAGTTGTTTCCAACTCCTTTTGTTTTTTACTTCTGAATTCTCTTAATGAGTATGTCTGTAAAGCTTTGTTCAATTTCGAAAAATTGAGAAGCTCTGGATTGCCCTATAACATCGGCAAATTTCTTACGGTATTGCTTTTTAAGCTCTACCTCCTGGGCGTCATAGGAGATCATATCTCTTCTGCCAGAACTAAGTGAGTTGGCACCACGGGCTGTTCCGCTGCTTGCTCTTCGTGCTGATTTAACTTCCCAAATTTCCTTATTATACTGATTGTATATCGGGAAAAACTTCTGAGCCTCGGCAGGACTTAGGTTCATCTCCTTTGTGATGTAGGCGATCTTCTCATTTTCAATGGCTGCAAATTTCTTAGAATTCGGCGTTTGCGCTTGTGCAGTGAAAATTGCGAAAAGAACGGTACAAATTGTCGTCAATAAATACTTAATACTCCACATTATAACATGTATTTTAAATAGTCTTTTATATCATCCTTATCCACATGCTTAACAACTTCCTCTTCATCACTTGGTTGATAGATAGCTTCCATCACATACATTAGATCATTACTGTCCATTGAGTAAGCCAAGTAGTTTAGGATTTCTGCATCAGAAACTGTCGCTAATTGTTCTTGCTGTAGGGCAGGTTGATCTTTTGTGCTCACAGCATAGTAAGAGCCTACACTTAATATGGTAGTCACACAGGCCGCTGCGGCATATTGAATCCATCTTTGAAAACCGCGCTGGGGGAAGTTTATCACTTTCGCCTCGGCTTTAGTCTTAGCAGTAATGGATGTGGTTAAGGTTTCGAAATAACCTTCAGCTGTTGTGAAACCTGTCACAGCAACCTTATCTTTAAGTTTTTCTTCTTGAATTCTATGTTGAATCTGATTATTCAGCGTTTCGAAATAATTAACTGGGACAGTCTGTGCCGCCGGCTCTTGAAGGTCAGCTAAGTTCGTTTGTGCTAGAATGCTTGTGCGCAGTGCCTCAAAATAATTTGGAGGCAAGTCCATGCCTGCATTTTCTTGAAGGGTATTGCCTTTTGCTAATTTAACCTGAGCTAAAATTGTTTCGGACAGATTTACAAAGTAATTGGCAGGAACTTCAAAACTAGGCTGGTCTGGATCGCTATGGGCAAACAAGGCATAAGCATTTGTTCTGGCAGTTAAGCCTTCGAAATAATCAGGTGGAATAGAAAAAGGATTCACACGCAATGATTCTGGAAGATTTAAATCTCCCATGCCTTCATGATATGTGTTTGTCTCTTTCATATTATCATATATAGATACAAAAAGCGGTAGAAGGTTTAATCGTGCGTAGCAAAAAAGTTCTCTATTTTTTTGACGGCGAGATGATAGGATGCTTTTAGTGCGCCTACGCTAGTCCCAAGGATATTTGATATCTCATCATACTTTAAATCATCAAAGTATTTCATATTAAATACCAAGCGTTGCTTTTCCGGTAGGGTGAGTAATGCTTGTTGCAATTTTAGTTGCGCGGCATCCCCGTTGAAATAGCTGCCTTCGGCTAGTGTTTCTGCAAGATAAGCAGAGCTGTCGTCATCCAACGACAGGCTCTGCTTCTGTTTTTTCTTGTTTAAAAAGGTGATACACTCGTTGGTGGCTATACGGTATAGCCAGGTGTACAGTTGCGAGTCCTCTCTAAATTTATCGAGATTTCTCCATACCTTAATAAACACATCTTGAACGACATCATCCGCATCATCATGGTTGATCACCATGCGCCGAACATGCCAATATATTTTTTGTTGATATTTATTCAGTAAATGGCCGAATGCCTCTTCGCGCGTTCGTTCATCCGAAAACTTTGAAATGATTAAGGCATCTTCCATTTGCGCTGAAAATTATTTTCTAGTGATTACTTTACGTGCAGCAGCAACAATAGAAACAGCATTTAAGCCATGTTTTTCCATCAATTGTGCAGGCGTTCCAGACTCCCCAAAGCTATCGTCAACTGCGATAAACTCTTGTGGAGAAGGGTTTTTAGTAGCCAATACCTGTGCTACGCTATCTCCTAAACCACCTAAGCGGTTATGTTCTTCAGCGGTTACGACACAGCCCGTTTTAGCTACAGATTTTAAGATTGCTTCTTCATCCAATGGTTTAATGGTGTGGATATTGATGATTTCAGCGCTAATGCCTAATTTCTCCAACTCTTCACCTGCTTGAATAGCTTCCCATACCAAGTGACCTGTCGCAATAATGGTCACATCAGTTCCTTCATTTAACATCACTGCCTTTCCAATCTCGAAAGTCTGGTCAGCAGGTGTAAAGTTAGGCACTACTGGACGACCGAAACGCAAGTAAGCAGGACCTTGGTGGTCTGCTAAAGCGATAGTAGCTGCTTTAGTTTGATTGTAGTCACAAGGATTAATAACTGTCATACCTGGTAACATCTTCATCAAACCAATATCTTCTAAGATCTGGTGCGTAGCTCCATCTTCACCTAGCGTTAATCCAGCATGTGAAGCACAGATTTTCACATTCTTGTCAGAGTAAGCAATAGATTGACGGATTTGATCATAAACACGACCTGTTGAGAAGTTGGCGAAAGTTCCAGTAAAAGGGATTTTACCACCAATAGTCAAGCCAGATGCAATACACATCATGTTTGCTTCAGCAATACCGATTTGGAAAAATCTCTCAGGGAATTCATTTATGAAGTCGTTCATCTTTAACGAACCAATTAGATCCGCACATAAAGCAACTACATTTTCATTGCGTTTACCGGCTTCTAATAGACCCGCTCCGAAACCAGAACGTGTATCTTTTGACTCGGTGTAAGTATATTTTTTCATCAAATTTTATTTTTTAGTATGGCCAAACCCAGAACTTATTAAGTCTCAAACGTTAGGTCCAAAGTAGTATAACGATTGTTGTACCCTCTGCGCAGCTTCAAACCGGCTAAGGTCTGTGGCGCAGTAAAGTCTACGATCTGTGACTTATATAATTAATAATCTCCAAGCGTTCTAGGCAACTGGTTTAATGCAGTTTCTAGTTGTGCGTCATTCGGCGCAACACCATGCCATTTGTGGGATCCCATCATAAAGTCTACACCATTGCCCATCTCTGTGTGCAATAGGATAACCACTGGCTTGCCTTTTCCTGTAAGCGCTTTAGCTTCTTCCAGTCCAGCGATTACCGCAGTCATATCGTTTCCTTTTAATACATCTAATACTTCCCAGCCAAATGCTTCCCATTTAGCACGTAGGTTGCCTAAAGATAAAACTTGGTCAGTAGAACCATCAATCTGTGCTCTGTTGTAGTCAACAGCTGCAATAACATTGTCCATCTTATTGTGAGGCGCATACATTGCTGCTTCCCAAACTTGACCTTCTTGAAGCTCGCCATCACCCATTAAAACATAAACTAGGCTTTCGTCCTTGTTTAGTTTTTTAGCTTGCGC
>JASLCA010000035.1 GCA_030146225.1 Sphingobacterium sp.
GATTGCCTGTTGGGAATAAGCCTTCAGCTATGGTTGCCCCCAGCACACACACATTTCCACCTGACCGAGACTCTTGATCGGTAAAGTAACGCCCATCAATAATATCTAAATTATTAATCTTGTAATTGTCGTGGGTAGCGGCAGAAATATTAATATTAGATGCCGAGTTATTGCCATACTTAGCTGTCTTGCCCCCAATATTTATACTGTAGGCCACTGCGGCAGCAGTTGACATCCGATCCCGAACAGACTCATAATCTCCATATTTTGGTTCAGGCCTATTTAAATATTTCCACCAAGGAAAATCAGGGCCACCAGTCCAGGGCCATTTTTCTATATACAAAGTCCGACTACCCATCTTCTGTACCGACTCTTCCAAATTATTTCGCAAGGTGTCTACAGCAGAAAATACGCCTATAATGGTCATAATACCAATCGTCACCCCTAGCAAGGACAATAATGTACGCGTACGGTTATCCCTAAGTGCTGACAAAGCAAATAAGAAGCTCTCTTTTAATAATTTGATGACTAAAAACATATTTACCTATAAATATATAATAATTATTCATTCTAGTGATTAATAATGTGAAAATAGCTTTTTCGGTTTTATTTTCGTATCTTTGTAAGCCTTTTTGAAACCTTTAATCGGGCTGTTTGTTAAGGTTTCAGTACATTAAACATATCTAAGAAAAAGAGATGAAATTATCACAGTTTAAATTCAACTTACCTGAGTCTTTATTAGCGTCAGAACCTTCCGAGCAACGTGACGAAGCTCGTCTTATGGTTTTGCACCGTGATTCCGGAAAGATAGAACATAAAATTTTCAAAGACGTTTTGGATTATTTCGATGATCAAGATGTTATGATTCTAAACAATACCAAGGTTTTCCCTGCCCGTATGTACGGTAACAAGGAAAAGACTGGCGCGACGATTGAAGTCTTCTTGCTAAGAGAATTAAACAAGGAGTTACGCTTATGGGATGTTTTAGTAGATCCAGCACGTAAAATTCGTGTAGGCAACAAACTTTATTTTGGAGATGATGATTTATTGGTTGCGGAGGTTGTGGACAATACAACATCCCGTGGTCGTACAATTCGTTTCTTATTTGATGGTACTGACGAAGAATTCCGTCGTAACATTGAAATCCTTGGTGAAACGCCACTTCCAAAATACATTAAGCGTAAAGCAACTCCTGAAGATAAATTTCGTTACCAAACGATTTATGCTAAGAATGAAGGTGCAGTCGCTGCCCCTACAGCAGGCTTACACTTCTCACGCGAGTTGATGAAGCGTCTAGAGCTAAAGGGTATCAACTTCGCTGAAGTGACTCTACACGTAGGCTTAGGTACCTTCCGTACCGTAGAGGTGGAAGACTTGACTAAGCATAAGATGGACTCTGAGCAGATTATTATCGATGGCGAAGCCGTAAAGATTGTTAACAAAGCAATTGACAACAAGCGTCGTGTATGTGCAGTAGGTACAACTTCTATGCGTGCGATTGAATCGGCAGTATCAGCAGATAGACACCTTAAGCCAGTTTCTGATTGGACAAGTAAGTTTATCTACCCACCCTATGATTTCAGCATTGCAAACTCAATGATCACAAACTTCCATACACCTGAATCTACCTTAATGGTAATGATTGCAGCCTTTGCTGGTTATGAGAACTTGATGAATGCTTACGAGGTGGCGGTAAAAGAGAAATACAGATTTTACTCCTATGGAGATGCTATGTTAATTATCTAAGTGCATTTCTTCTAGAAAATATTTAACAAGCCGTATCAACGAAAGTTGATACGGCTTGTTTGCGTTTAAGGCCCTGCCTATTTTCACAGCCAATCCCTAGCGTACCTAAGCTCCCTGGCAGCTATCATCCGCAAGTTATCCCGAAAAGCGCTTTACAATTTAGCAAAGCCTAGGAATAGCCGCTTCAGCACTGCACTATTTTTAAGAAATAGCTGACAATTGAAAAAAAATGATATATTTACAAAACACTTATAACCCTTATGATGAGTACAACAGGAAAAATATTAATGGCAATCGGCATTGTATTGTGCTTTATTTGGTTGTCACAGTTTAACAAAATCGCAGAACCAAGCGCAAATGAATTGGGCAGAATGGCGCTTTACAGCACCCTACCTATCTTTCTAACCGGTCTTATTGTATACTTTAGAGCCAAGGCTCGACTGGTCAAGAAGTAGGCAATACGCTTAAGAAGGGGAGCATTTTTAGCTAGTAGGCATAAATCCTCAGAAGAGGTCCTACAACAAGCCGCTCAAGCAGTAACACAAGCCTTTTAAGCGCTACTTATGCTGTCTATGGGGAGAAAGACATACATAAGATTTTAGCCTTAGGCTTGCAGGCTAATAGGCTGCTGACAAAAGACTGCTACATTTAAAAAAAATACAAGCAATAAATAAGGCGCATTGAAAAATCAATGCGCCTTATTTATTGGAATGAAATATCCTTAGTTTTGCTCTGCAGGAACTACAGAAACATAAGACTTGTTGTTCGCTTTCTTACGAAAAACTACAGTACCGTCTGTCAAAGCGTATAATGTATGGTCTCTACCAACACCTACGTTTGCATCTGGGTTGTGCAAGGTACCACGTTGACGTACGATGATGTTACCAGCAATAGCTTTCTGTCCACCGAAAATCTTGATACCTAGTCTTTTTGAATGTGACTCACGGCCGTTCTTCGAACTACCCGCACCTTTTTTATGTGCCATTTTTTTATCCTCAGTTATGACTCGTTAGAGTCAGATTAAAAATTCGATTATAAACTAATTCCAGTGATCTGGATTTTGGTGAATTGTTGACGGTGTCCGTTTTTCTTTTTGTAACCTTTACGGCGTTTTTTCTTGAAGATGATTACTTTATCACCTTTCAAATGAGACAAAATCTTAGCTGAAACTTTAGCGCCATCGATACTTGGAGTACCTACAGTGAATTTACCGCCATTTTCTGCTAACAATACCTTGTCAAATTCAATACTAGCGCCTTCATCTCCTTGTAAACGGTGCACAAAAAGAAACTGGTCTTTTGCAACCTTAAATTGCTGTCCTGCTATATTTACTATTGCGTACATTGTTATATAATAAAATTGTTAATACTTTATAAGCTGCAAAGATAGTATAAAAACTAAACTTTTAAAAGGAAAAAGTGAAAAATTACTAACTGCTAAAATAAGCACGTACATTTTTCCCCTCTACCCAGTTCATAAACGCCTTGTTTACTACCTTGTTACCACCTGGTGTTGGGTAGTCTCCAGAGAAATACCAATCTCCTTTATGATTTGGACAAGCCACATGTAAATTGTCCAAGGTCTGATAAACCACCTGTAATTCTGCATTCAAATTGTGTGGACGTACAATATTGGCAATCTCATTGGAAATCTCTACATCCGTAAATGGCTCATAGATGGCCTTTACATAGTTGTCAATTTCCTCTATAGGCTGCGTAATAGCCGTAACACATCTTTGGTATACCTCATCAATAATATGCGCTAAACCTTTTCGCTTTAACAGATTAATTGCTGCTTCAAAAGCAACAAACTCTCCCATACGCGACATATCAATCCCGTAACAGTCTGGGTAGCGAATCTGTGGTGCTGATGATACAATTACAATCTTCTTGGGATGTAATCTATCCAAGATGGTCAAGATGCTTTGCTTTAAGGTTGTTCCACGCACAATAGAGTCATCTATGGCCACGATGGTATCTTCATGATCCCGCACGACACCGTAGGTGGTATCATATACGTGCTGCACCATATCGGTACGATCGGCATCCTGTGTAATAAAGGTGCGCAACTTTGCATCTTTTACATTCAGCTTCTCAAAGCGTGGGGTAATACTAATAACCTCATCCAATTCGGCATCCGAAATCTTGTCAGCACGGTTTAGTAATGCTTCCTTCTGAAAGCCGCGTACATAACTATTAATACCTTCCATCATCCCGTAATAAGACACCTCTGCCGTATTCGGAATAAAAGAGAATACCGTATTCTTAATATCACTGCCTATAGCATCCAAAACTTGTGGACATAATAAACGTCCCAGTTCTTTACGCTCCTTATAAATGTCCGCATCGGATCCTCTAGAGAAATAGATACGTTCAAAGGAACAGGATTTTTGCTCAGTAGGCTGACGGAACATCTCTTGACTTACCGTACCATCTTTCTTTGCAATCAGCGCATGCCCAGGTTTAATCTCTTGAACAGCCTCCAATGGAATATTAAATGCGGTTTGGATAACTGGTCGCTCAGAAGCAACCACCAATACCTCATCATCCTGATAGAAGAATGCGGGACGTATGCCTGCTGGGTCACGCATCACAAAAGCGTCTCCATGACCAAAGATACCCGCAATCGTATACCCCCCATCCCATGTTTTGGCAGAGCGGGTAAGGATTTTGGCAACATCTAGGTTGCGCGCAATATGTGCACTGATTTCTATATTTGAGTATCCCTCCTCTTTGAACTTGTCAAAAAGCTCCTGATTCTCATCATCTAGAAAATGACCGATCTTCTCCAAAACAGTAACCGTATCGGCCTGCTCCTTTGGATGCTGTCCCAACTCATACAATTGCTGTAAAAGTTCGTCCACATTGGTCATATTAAAGTTCCCGGCCAACACCAAGTTACGGCTCATCCAATTATTCTGTCTTAAGAATGGATGGCAGCTCTCAATGCTGTTCTTACCATGTGTACCATAGCGCAAATGCCCTAATAAGACTTCTCCCGTAAAACTCACATGGTCTTTCAACCATTGGGTATCCTTGGATTGCTCCGGATAAGCCTTATTAACAGCAGCAAATTTCTTTTGAACATATTCAAAAATATCTGCAACTGCAGAAGAACCCATAGCCCTATACCGGGAAATATAGCGGTTTCCTGGCTTTACATCGAATTTAATCGTTGCAATGCCCGCTCCATCTTGACCTCTATTATGCTGTTTCTCCATAAGCAGATACAACTTGTTGATGCCATAGTAGGGCGTACCGTATTTTTCTTGATAATAAGACAGGGGTTTTAAAAGTCGAATAAGTGCAATGCCGCACTCATGTTTTATAGCGTCACTCATAGCTTGAATTGATGCTGCAAAGGTA
>JASLCA010000082.1 GCA_030146225.1 Sphingobacterium sp.
AGCCCCAACATGATTGACCATATTGAAATTGTCTCTACAGCACCAAGAGCTACGGACAAACCTTGGCCCAAGGAACCTGAAGCTACACGGATACCTGGAAGGTTTTCGTGGGTAGTCGGGTGTCCTTGCAGACGGGAGTTGATCTTACGGAATGTAGCCAATTCGCTTACTGGGAAGTAACCTGATCGCGCTAAAACACTGTAAAATACAGGAGAAATGTGACCATTTGATAGGAAGAACAAGTCTTCGCCAACGCCATCCATGTTGAAAGAAGGGTCATGCTTCATCGCATGAAAATACAAGGCTACTAGGTAATCTGTACATCCCAAAGAACCACCAGGGTGACCGGATTGGCAAGCGTGTACCATACGGACAATATCACGTCTTACTTGTGATGCAACCTGCTCAAGTTTGTTTATATCTGCACTCATTTTAAATATAATGTTTCGATTATTTTGCGGGTAAAGTTAATGATTTTTAGTAGAGTAGGGGCTATAAAAATGAATTTACTAGCTTATATTCGTACTTATATAAGAAAAGCCATCCCTTCTGGATAGCTTTTCTTATAGTTGGATTACTAAAATATTACATGGCTTCTGCAACAACCTCTTCAACTTCAGGAACCATACGCTTTAATAAGCCTTCGATTCCAGATTTCAAGGTAATTGTGGATGAAGGACAACCACTGCATGAACCTCTTAATTCTACAGTCACCAAGCCGTTTTCAAAAGACTTGTAAGCGATTGCTCCACCATCTTGCTCTACCGCTGGACGTACATAGTCATGCAGTACTTGCTGAATTTTTATTTCAGTTTCGGTACCTTCAAAGGTTACATCTTCGGAATGTTCCAAAGGTTTAACTGCTAATTCTGATTCCACAGCACCTTTTACGAAATCTTTTAGGAGTGGTTCTATATCGGACCATTCCGTTTCTTCCGTTTTAGTAACAGTGACAAAATTACTCGCAAAGAAAACACCAGTTACAAAGTTGAATTTGAATAACTCTTTGGCAAAGTCTGATTCCTGAGCTTTTTCTTTTGTGGGGTAGTCCAAACTCCCATTGATCAACAACTTGTTGACCAAAAACTTCATGGTTGAAGGGTTTGGAGTTGATTCTGTATATACGTTAATTGTTGCCATATCTTTTCTGAAAATGTTAGTTTTTAAGGCCATCTATAAGATTTCCAATTGTTGACAAGTCAACAGGTCTTGGAATTATATTAAATGATGGACAAATATAAGTCAAATGTCGCTGAACCCCCGTCATTTATACGTCAAAGCTTAGCGAGTAATACCTGTGTAATTGCTGGGAGATATTTCCTTAAGCTCTTTTTTGATCGCATCGCTGATGTTAAGTCCTTCTACAAAGCTCGCAATGGTCTCTTTTGTTACCTCCGAATTTGTACGGGTAAGTTCTTTGAGCGCTTCATAGGGCTTTGGATAGCCTTCTCTACGTAAGATTGTTTGTATCGCTTCAGCTACCACTGCCCAGTTGTTTTCCAGATCTTTCTGCAAGGCCGTTTCGTTCAGGATAAGTTTTCTTAATCCCCGTAAGCTGGACTTTATAGCAATTAAGGTATGTGCAAATGGCACGCCTATGTTGCGCAGTACTGTGGAGTCCGTCAGGTCACGTTGCAAGCGGGAAATGGGGAGCTTGGCCGAAAGATGTTCAAACATTGCATTGGCTAAGCCTAAATTGCCTTCAGCATTTTCGAAGTCAATGGGATTTACCTTGTGCGGCATTGCCGAAGAGCCAATCTGACCAGCGGTAATCTTTTGCTTAAAGTAATCCATAGAAATATAGGTCCACATATCCCGACATAGATCTATCATAATATTGTTAATACGCTTAAAGGCATCACAGCTAGCCGCAAAATTATCGTAATGCTCAATCTGCGTGGTGGTCTGTGAGCGAGAAAGACCTAAGGTTTCATTGACAAATTTATTGCCAAAGGCTACCCAGTCTGTACCGCTATACGCTACATGATGAGCGTTGAAATTGCCGGTTGCACCGCCAAACTTTGCGGAGAAGGGAACTTGTTGCAAGATGGCCAATTGTTTTTCTATGCGTTCAATAAACACGTATATTTCCTTGCCCAAAAGAGTAGGAGAGGCTGGCTGTCCGTGTGTACGGGCTAGCATTGGAATACTTTCCCACTGGCTAGCTAAGGTCTTTAACTCCTGGATAAGCTCTGAAATATTTGGGAGGTAGGATTGATTAACGGCCGCTTTCCAAGCATATGGGATGGCTGTATTGTTAATATCTTGTGAAGTCAACCCAAAGTGTATAAACTCTAAAGAGTCGTTTAAGCCTAGTTTCTCAAATTCATTCTTTAGGAAATACTCTACCGCTTTAACATCATGGTTGGTGATTTTTTCTTGGTCTTTGATCCATTGTGCATCTGCGAGTGAGAAGTTCTCATAAATAGCGCGAAGCTGTTTATTAAGAGAGCCATCGAAGTGGCTTAGCTGAGGAATACCAGATTCGCAAAGGGCAATAAAATATTCTACTTCTACAAGTACACGGTATTTGATTAGTGCAAATTCTGAAAAGAAATCTGATAATTCTTTAGTCGTGTTGTAATATCTACCGTCGATAGGTGTTACGGCAGTAAGCGCTGATAAGTTCATGGTAATGAATATTATTTATTGATAACGCAAAAATAAGAAAATCTCTAAGATATACCCTTTAGAAAAGTATAGAAAAGAAGAAAGCCTGTACTAGAAGTACAGGCTTTCAAAAAAATCGTTAAATAATATTCGGATTACTGAACGTTTTTAGCAACTGAATCAACAGCAGCTTTAGTAGAATCTACAACAGCGCCGATAGTTGAATCTGCTACGTTAGAGATAGAATCAACTGCAGTGTTTAAAGAATCTGTAGCCTGCTCAGTTTTAGTTTCTGCACCACCACATGAAGCGAAAGCGATAGTTAAAGCTAATCCTAAAAATCCGAATTTGAATAAATTTTTCATCTAATTTTCTATTTTAATATTGAAACAAACTTGTTTATTTACTCTTTTATACCGGTAACCTAAAAAGGTAACCCAACTTTTGAAGAAATTAATAAAAAAAACTAAAATTAGCTGATTTTCATCCTTTTAGTGCTCTTATTACTCCCAAAGCCGGCGCAAATATAGTACTGTTTTGTTGGATTGCAACAATATATTTGAAAATAATTTAATATTTTTTTTATTCGCCTCTAATTGTGCCTTTGGGGCTTTGTGAGGAGGTTTTGCTTAGGGCTAGGTCTATAAAAAAAGCGGCTCGAATATTAATTCGAGCCGCTTTCTATAAGTATGAATTCCTTACTTTTTCTTGTTTGCTTGTTGTTCACGCATCATATCTTCCATCTTTTGTTGGAAGGATGATTTTTTCTTAGCCTCTTTCGGGGTTTTCTTGTTTTGCTCAAGCTTTGCTAAGATCTGATTGTCATCAATAAATTGACGGATAATCACCTGCGTTAAGAAGGTTAAGACTGCTGCTAAGAAATAGTAGTAGTTTAATCCTGCTGGGAAGCTGTTCAATACAAAGAAGAATACCAAGGGCATAATGTAACCAATGTATTTCATCTGGTTGTTAGCCGCGCCCGAAGTGGCGTTATTGTACCAAGTCGTTAATAAGGTGGTTAAGGTCATCAACACACACATAAAGGAGATGTGGCCAATGCCAAAGATAGGCGCAAATGTTATTGGCGTATCATAAGTAGAAAGATCCTTCACCCATAAGAAGCTCTCCCCACGTAGTTCGAATAAATTTGGGAAGAAGAAGAAGAATGCAAGTGTAAAT
>JASLCA010000085.1 GCA_030146225.1 Sphingobacterium sp.
GATTTAGATCAATTGTCATACGATTTACGTCACCAAGCAGCTAATGAAACTTCTCAACAACGTAAAAATGAAGCTTTAAAGCGTCTACACGTCGTAGAAGCTTTCCGTGGTTCTAGAGATCGTATTGAGAATAGACCAGAATGGATGATTGTGAAAATTGTTCCAATTATACCTCCTGAGTTGCGCCCATTAGTGCCTTTAGATGGTGGTCGTTTTGCGACTTCGGATTTGAATGATTTATACCGTCGTGTGATTATCCGTAACAACCGTCTTAAGCGTTTAATTGAAATTAAAGCACCTGAGGTAATCTTGCGTAACGAAAAACGTATGCTTCAAGAAGCGGTTGACTCCTTGTTTGACAACTCACGTAAAGTGAATGCTGTTAAGACTGAAGGTAACCGTGCATTGAAATCCTTATCTGATATTTTAAAAGGTAAACAAGGTCGTTTCCGTCAAAACTTATTGGGTAAGCGTGTGGATTATTCTGCTCGTTCGGTAATTGTTGTAGGTCCACACTTGAAATTACACGAATGTGGTCTACCTAAAGATATGGCTGCAGAGCTTTACAAACCGTTTATCATTCGTAAGATGATTGAGCGTGGTATTGTAAAAACTGTAAAATCAGCTAAGAAAATCGTAGATCGTAAGGATCCGGTTGTATGGGATATCCTAGAGAATATCTTGAAGGGACACCCTGTACTCTTAAACCGTGCGCCTACGTTACACAGATTGGGTATCCAGGCTTTCCAACCTACCTTAGTAGAGGGTAAAGCGATCCAGTTACACCCATTAGTGTGTACAGCGTTCAACGCCGATTTTGATGGTGACCAGATGGCGGTTCACTTACCTTTAGGTAATGCTGCAATCTTGGAAGCTCAAATCTTAATGTTGGCTTCGCACAACATCCTTAACCCTGCCAATGGTTCGCCAGTAACAGTTCCATCTCAGGATATGGTTTTGGGTCTTTACTATATTACTAAAGGCCGTAAATCTGCTCCTGATCATGTGGTTAGAGGTGAAGACATGATATTTTATTCCGCTGAAGAGGTAATTATTGCCTTGAATGAGGATCAAATTGATATGCATGCGCACGTCAAGGTTAAGGTTGACAACAAAAACAAAGAAGGTCAAATCGTAAATACGATTATAGATACTACCGTTGGACGCGTTATCTTCAACCAGATTGTTCCGGTTGAGATGGGCTTTATCAACGAGTTGTTGACTAAAAAATCTTTACGTAATGTTATTGGAGAGATTGTGAAGAATACGGGTATGGCTCGTGCTGCACAGTTCTTGGATGACATGAAAGAGTTAGGATTCCAAACAGCCTTTAAAGGTGGTTTGTCGTTTAACTTGCAAGATTTAAATATTCCTGCTGCTAAGGCTGAACTAATTGCACAAGCAACTAGCGAAGTTGAAGATGTTATGGGTAACTATAACATGGGTTTCATTACCAACAACGAACGTTACAACCAGATTATTGATATTTGGACGCGTATCAACAACAAGTTGACCTCGCACGTAATGGACATTTTGTCTAATGACAACCAAGGTTTCAACTCCGTATATATGATGTTGGACTCTGGAGCCCGTGGTTCCAAAGAGCAAATTCGTCAGTTATGTGGTATGCGGGGTCTGATGGCTAAGCCTCAGAAATCAGGTAACTCAGGTGGTGAGATTATCGAAAACCCGATTTTGTCTAACTTTAAAGAAGGACTATCGGTACTCGAATACTTTATCTCTACTCACGGTGCGCGTAAAGGTCTTGCCGATACAGCCCTTAAAACTGCCGATGCGGGTTACTTAACACGTCGTCTACATGACGTTGCTCAGGATATGATTGTTGTAGAACAAGACTGTAATGGTCTGCGTGGTATCTACAAGTCTACATTGAAAGAGAACGATGATGTGATCGAACCATTATACGACCGTATCTTAGGACGTACACCGCTTGACGATGTATACCATCCTGAGACAGGGGAGTTGATTGTTGCAGCAAACAATGATATCTCTGAAGAGATTGCAACCGCAATCGAAGAAGCAGGTATTGAAGGCCTAGACATTCGTTCGGTATTGACATGTGAGTCTAAGCGTGGAGTTTGTGCTTCCTGTTATGGACGTAACTTAGCTTCAGGTAAGCGTGTTCAATTGGGTGAAGCTGTAGGTGTAATTGCAGCCCAGTCTGTTGGTGAGCCAGGTACACAGTTAACACTTCGTACGTTCCACGTCGGTGGTACGGCATCGAATATTGCTGCTGACTCTACGATTATTGCTAAGTATGAAGGTAAGATTGAATTTGAGAACGTACGTACAGTAGCCAAAGAAGGTGAAAACGGACCATACCAAGTTGTAATCGGTCGTTCAGGCGAGCTTCGTATCGTAAATGCTGATAAAAAAGTACTTTATACACAGGTTATCCCTTACGGTGCTAACTTGTTCGTAAACGAAGGAGACCAAGTCGAAAAAGGTAAAATCCTTGTTGATTGGGATCCATATAACGCGGTAATTATTTCTGAGTTTCCAGGTAAGATTGAATTTGAGGCTATTATCGAAGGTGTTACCTTCCGTGATGAATCCGATGAGCAGACTGGTCACAAGGAGAAAGTTATTATTGAGACTCGTGATAAAACCAAGAACCCGGTTATCAAGATTGCTGATTTAGCAGGAGATGCCTTACGTTCATACAACATTCCAGTAGGTGCTCACGTTTCAGTTCAAGATGGACAGAAAATCAAAGAGGGTACTATCTTAGCGAAGATTCCTCGTGCAACGGGTAAAACGCGCGATATTACGGGTGGTCTTCCACGTGTAACGGAGTTGTTTGAAGCGCGTAATCCTTCTAACCCAGCTGTTGTAACAGAGATCGATGGTATCGTTACTTTGGGTGGTGTGAAACGTGGTAATCGTGAGATTTCTATTGAGTCTAGAGATGGACAAATTAAGAAATACTTAGTACCATTGTCTAAACACATCTTGGTACAGGATAATGACTTTGTGAAAGCCGGTATGCCATTGTCAGATGGTTCGATTTCACCTGGTGATATCCTATCTATCAAAGGTCCAGCAGCGGTTCAAGAGTATATCGTAAATGGTATTCAAGAGGTTTACCGCTTACAAGGGGTAAAAATCAACGATAAGCACTTTGAAACCATCGTTCACCAGATGATGCAGAAAGTGAATATCGAGGATCCAGGAGATACCCGTTTCTTAGAAAAAGAAGCTGTAAACAAATGGGATTTCATGCAAGAAAACAACTCACTATTCGACAAGAAGGTGATTGTAGATGCAGGTGATTCTGAGACTTTACGCCCAGGACAGATTGTAACTTTACGTAAACTACGCGAAGAAAACTCTATCCTAAGACGTCAAGATCAAAAAACTGTAGAGGTTCGGGATGCTATTTCAGCGACTTCAAGTCCGTTGTTACAAGGTATTACCAGAGCATCTTTGGGTACGAAATCGTTTATCTCTGCTGCTTCCTTCCAGGAAACAACTAAAGTATTAAACGAAGCTGCAATTGCTGGTAAGCGTGATGGCTTATTAGGATTGAAAGAAAACGTAATTGTGGGTCACTTGATTCCTTCAGGTACTGGCTTACGTGACTATGGAAATATTATTGTAGGTTCTCGTGAAGAGTATGATCAATTGTTAGCTTCGAAAGAAGAAGATTAATTAGTTCTAATCTCCCATATCAAAACAGGGTAGTGAAATTCACTACCCTGTTTTTTTATGTCCAAGAAATAAGTTGTTGACAGCGCTTGGCCAGCCAGTCTTGATCGGGGCTGTCCAAAGGCTCCTGAAATAATTTAGAGCCAAGCCCAATAGCAAATACCCCAGCATCTCGCCATTCCCTAACATTCGACTCCTCAATAGTCACCCCGCCAGTAGGCATAAATAGGGTATTGGGGAAGAGCGGCTTAATAGCTTTTAGAAAGCCAACTCCAAGGCTATCCCCAGGAAACAACTTAACCAAGGGCGCATCTAGGCTTTCGGCTAATGCGATTTCGGTAGGGGTCATACAGCCAGGAATCCATAGAATACCTTTGGCAAGCGTGACTTGCGCAATTGCAGGTACAATAATAGGACTCACAATAAACTCAGCACCCAGATCAATATACTGCTGCGCTAGCTCAACGGTCTTAATGGTGCCAATGCCCAAGCTCAGATCCGGAAGATGTTCCTTCTTGTAAGCCAATAATGCTTTGAAATTAACGAGCGCATTGCTGCCCCGATGAACAAATTCAAATACGCGTATCCCACCAGCGTAGCTGGCTTTAAGAACGGCTATACACTTCGCTAGGTCATCCGCATAAAATACGGGGATGACTGGATAGCGCTCAATTTGTTTTAGTAGTTTTTGCATCTTATTTTATTTTTCCATTGCCAAAGTCTCCTCGAACAAATAACTTTTGAAAACCGGCACCTGTGGCCGTGTCTATAATCTCTTGTGGGGACAAATTCCGAACTAAGGCATGAATAAAGCCCGCCATAAAGGCGTCCCCACTTCCAATTCGGTCTAGCAGCTGATTGGTCTCGAATGTCTCCGAATGCAGATCTTGTCCCGGACAATGGTAGGTGCCATAGAAAAGATTATGCTGTGGATTATCCATAAAACGAAAGGTGTAAGCGAGGTGTTTACAGTTTGGATATGCCTTAAATATTTCCTGAGCCGAGTTTGCGGCGGCCTGCAAGTAATTCTCCTTGCTTGTATAGCGATCCAGATTCGCATCGAGGCCTATCCCAAGCATCTTGTTGGCAGCCCAGATATTCCCCATAATTACCGTACAGTATTGAACAAGTTTAGGCATCACCTCAATAGGCTCCTTGCCATACTGCCAAAGCTTATTTCTATAATTTAAATCTACCGAAATGGGAATATTTCGGTCATGTGCAGCCTGAAGAAGAGCTTCCATCAGGTTTGCCATATCTTGATTTAACGCAGGGCTGAGGGCAGTCCAATGAAGCCAACTAACCCCCTCAAGGATTTCTGCAAGTGGCAGCTCACTTATTTTGAGCTGACTAAAGCTAGAATATTTACGATCGTATATCACCTCCCCCTTAGTTAAGCCATCTGCTGAAAGTAAGAGGTAGCTTCCTATGCGGTCTCCGGTAAAGATAATCTTACGGGTATCCACCTTGTGCTGTTGCAATACATGAATAACCCCAGTTGACAATGCATTTTCAGGCATCGCCGTCATGTAGGCAACTGAGTTGCCCATTAATGCAAGTGAGGCCGCTACATTAGCTTCTGAGCCCCCAGGAAATATTTCTAAAAGATTGCTGTCGGAGCCAAAGAAACTTAAACCTTGACTTTGCTGTCGAATAAGGATTTCTCCAAAAGAAAGTATCTGCTGCATATACTAATGTAGGTTTATTTTGTTCAAGTTACTAGTTTTTAAGGTGGGGCTTTGGGACGATCTACGAAAACGTTATCGTTAAATAAAACGGCCTTAGGCATCGATAAGGAAATAAAATAGGTATAATTGAATAGACTAAACCATATAGTTAATATGAAAATTTTAGAACGGTTCTCCTTAAAAGGAAAAGTCATTGTGATTACCGGCGGTACAGGCGTTTTAGGCAAGTCCTTTGTAAAGGCATTGGCTGAGGCGGAAGCACGCATCTGTATAATTGGCCGGAATGCGGAAAAATGTAGTGTGGCAGTGCAGCAAGCCCAGGAATTGGGAGCTGATGCGGACTATGTGCTTGCGGATGTAATGGATGAAGCATCTATGCGAGCAGCCAAAGCGCTTATTTTGGAAAAGTTTAGTACAATTGATGGCTTGGTCAATGCTGCTGGGGGAAATATCCCAGGTGCAACCATCGGCCCAGATCAGGACTTATTTGACAACAAGATAGGCGATACCATAAAAGCCATAGAGTTAAATCTAAATGGGACTATAGTGCCTACAATGGTGCTTGGAGAAGTAATTGCGAAGAATGGGGCGGGCTCCATCGTTAATATTAGCTCATTAACTGCCAACCGTCCTTTTACGCGGGTGTTAGGCTATACCGTAGCCAAGCATGGGATAGATGGATTTACCAAATGGATGGCTACTGAACTGGCCTTACGGTATTCCAATAAAATTCGTGTTAATGCGATTGCGCCTGGGGTATTCTTAACTGCGCAGAATAAAAACCTACTCACACAAGCCGACGGCAGCTACACGGATCGCGCACAGCGCATCGTGGATGTAACGCCCTTTGCGCGTATGGGAGACCCTGAGGAGTTAGCTGGTGCCTTAATCTATTTATTGAGTGATGCATCCAGCTTTGTAACGGGCGAGACAATTTTTGTAGATGGTGGGTTTAATGCTTGGAGCGGCGTATAATGAAAGCGAAATATTTAGAACAAGGATGGCGTTGGTACGGTCCTCAGGATAGCGTATCATTGGCCGATGTGCGGCAAGCAGGAGCAACTGCCATAGTAAGTGCATTGCATCATATTAAACATGGTGAAGTATGGCCTATGGCGGATATTCTTGACCGCAAGCAGCTTATTACAGATGCTGGCTTAAGCTGGTCCGTTGTGGAAAGCGTGCCTGTGCATGAAGCGATAAAGACGGGGAGTGAAGGAGCTGAACATTATTTGGAAAATTATAGGCAAACTTTACGCAATCTGGCTCAGGCTGGCATAAAGACTATCTGTTATAATTTTATGCCAGTCTTAGATTGGACGCGGACGCAGCTTGACTTAGAGATGGCGGATGGATCAAAAGCCTTAAACTTTGATTGGGTAGATTTAGCAATCTTTGATTTATATATCCTAAAACGTCCTGAGGCTGAAGCAGGGTATAAGCCTGCAATTGTTGAACAGGCGCGGATCAAGTTTACGCAGTATACCCAAGCAGATTGTGCCCTCTTGCAAAAGAATATCCTAATGGGGATTCCAGGTGAGTCAGATGCTTCCTTAGCAGATTTAAGAGACAGCATTGCGGTCTATCAAAAGATAGGTGCAGCAGGTCTTCGTGACAACTTACGGCACTTCCTGTCCTCGATAGCTACAGTATGCGAGGAGGAGGGAATAAAGATGGCTATACACCCTGATGATCCACCCTATCCGATCTTAGGGCTGCCTCGAATCGTGAGCAACCTAGAAGATCTGCAATATATTATGGCTAGTGTGGACAAGACTTTTAATGGCGTATGTTTCTGTACAGGTTCCTTAGGAGCCGGGCCGAGTAATAATGTGCCAGCGATGTTTAGCGCACTGAAGAATCGTGTCTATTTTGCTCACTTGCGGAATGTTAAGCGTGATATTATGGGCAATTTTTATGAGGCAGACCACTTGGTAGGAGAGGTAGATATGTTTGCAGTTATGAAGGCCCTAGTACAAGAGAATCAGCTGCGTGAAACTGCAATCCCTTTCCGCCCTGATCATGGCCATCAGATGTTGGATGATTTGCATAAAGATACCTTTCCAGGCTATTCAGCGATTGGTCGCCTACGGGGATTAGCAGAGCTGCGCGGTCTTGAGCTTGGCATTATTCGCTTGCAACATTAATCCATAAAAATGCTGTCTTTTGGCTTTGCCTTCGGCTGCATTAATCCATAAAAAAGCTGTAGCTTAGTTTATAAGCTACAGCTTTTTTTTTAAAAATCACCCTCCTTAAAAGAATCCCCCATATTAAACCAACTGCAATACCTGCGCAGGCAAAAACCGCTTCCCCAAGCCAAGCCCTATTAGCTAACCGCTATTATAACTACATCGTTATCGTGGATTGCAGCCTTTGTTTTCTTCTTAATCCTAGCAAATAAGCTATTATTGAGTGGTTTATATGTCTAATCACGATCATTAAGCCCGCATAAGCTATCCGCAAAGAGGCTCTTTACATTACATCTGTAACCCTAAAATAAGCAAGATGAAAACATGCAAGTTTGTAAGTAATATACGGGAAAGCCCAGTTGTAATTTATTAGTTTCTAATCCAAGAGCTAATCCAACTCCTATACATAAGTCAACTTCTTATGTGCAAGAAAATTTTGAGCAGCAGCCATTACCTGCTCCTGCCCAAGGAATCCTAAATCCCCTTTAGTATATCCATTAACCAATTCGCCTAATAGGCGTTGTAAATAACCTTATGATGATTACAAAACCAACCAATTACCGCTGGACAGTGTGTGCTTTGCTCTTTTCTGCCACCTGCATTAATTATTTAGATCGGCAAGTACTCTCCTTAACTTGGCGCGACTTTATTGCCGATGAATTTCATTGGACAAATACCCATTATGGCAATATTACTGCCCTTTTTTCAATCTTTTACGCCGTTTCGATGCTCTTTGCCGGACGATTCGTGGATCGTACGGGCACTAAGCGGGGCTTTCAATGGGCAATAGGCATCTGGTCCTTTGGCGCTATTTTACATGCCTTTTGTGGCATCTGGACGGCTGGCTATCTCAGCGAACAATGGGTATTTAGCTTTGTTAAAAGCGAGGAAATAGTCGCTGAAATTCAAAATGTTTCGCGGGTTATTCATATTAGTGTCGTCTTCTTTATCTTTTCACGATTAATATTGGCCATAGGCGAAGCCGGGAATTTCCCAGTAGCCATTAAGGCAACCGCAGAATATTTCCCTAAGAAAGACCGAGCCTTTGCAACGAGTATTTTCAATGCTGGAGCTACTGTAGGTGCACTCTTAGCTCCCTTAAGCATCCCTATTATTGCTGAAAAATGGGGCTGGGAGATGGCCTTTATCCTAATTGGAGCCTTAGGCTTTATATGGATGGCCTTTTGGCAATATATGTATGCCAAGCCAGCGGATAATCCAAGCGTAAATTTGGAAGAGCTCTTATATATAAATCAGGATCAGCAACAAGCTGCTCCGCTTAGCCAGGAGCAAAGAGCTGTAGGTGTTTCTATTGGGCGCTGTCTTCGATTTAGGCAGACTTGGGCCTTTGTGATTGGAAAGTTTTTAACGGATGGGGTATGGTGGTTTTTTCTGTTTTGGATGCCCACTTACCTCAGCTCAGTGTATGCGATTAAGAGTTCGGATCCGGCTGGACAAGGCGCTATATTAGTACTTTATCTGATTACATTGCTGTCTATAATTGGTGGTTGGCTGCCCAGCTTCTTTATCACTAAGAAAGGCTTAAATCCATATAAGGCTAGGATGCGTGCTATGCTGATCTACGCCTTTATTCCCTTGTTGGTCTTGTTTGCACAGCCCTTAGGACATATTTCCTATTGGATTCCAGTCGTACTTATTGGCATAGGAGGGGCGGCTCATCAAGCCTGGTCAGCCAATATCTTCTCCACGATTGGAGACATGTTTCCAAAGCAAGCCATAGCGACTGTTACTGGCATAGGAGGCTTGGCAGGGGGCATAGGGGCATTTATAATTAATAAGAGTTCAGGCGTATTATTTGATTATGCCCAAGAGGTGGAATTAGTTGTCTTCGGATTTCAAGGTCTTGAGTCGGGATATTTTATCATCTTTTCAATCTGTGCCTGCGCCTACCTTGTGGCTTGGCTACTTATGAAAAAGTTGGTGCCTAAGTTAAAGCTGGTAGACTTATAGTTGGCTCTTGGTAGAGTTCCTAAGTTCAATAACGGTAGGTAGCTTAATGTCTTCCCAGTTGATTTGATCCTTATACTTTGTATTTAAGATCTCCAATAGTTTGAGGAATGACACTTTTCCGATTTCATGCGCAGGCTGACGTATGGTGCTTAGGGATGGGTTTAGCGAGAAGGCTAATTCCGTATTGGCAAAGCCAATCACAGCCAGCTGCGCTGGAACCTTTATTTCTAGCT
>JASLCA010000003.1 GCA_030146225.1 Sphingobacterium sp.
TTATCATCTTGTTAATGCCGATCTCATGCATAAAGTTTACCCAACGGTCAAATACGGTATAGTCATAAGCCCATCTTCCATCGGCCTGCTTAGTCCAGCTAATCATATCCGCATAGGGATCATAGGTCTGCACATGCCAAGGGTCTTTATTCACGGTCGTGGTAATCACCTTTTGTCCAGCCTGGGCCAGCATTTGCATAGTCGGCTTCATCGCCTCGAAATGCGCATCTGACCACATCTCCAAGCCTAATACACGCGCCACAGCCGAAGGGTGTTGCCATTGATCTAGGTGAAAGGCCCAGTCTTTTGACTCGGGTAAAAGCTGATCGATAATTTCCAATTGTAGGCTCAGCTTTTGGGCTGCTTGTCCCTTTGCATTTATACTAACCGTAGCATTATACTGTCCTGCTTTGGCTGTACGTGGAATATCCACCGTAATCCATACGGGACGCACCTGCTTTGCGGTCAAATCAAATTCTTGAAGATTGTCCAGCATATCTGGAGACAGCGAGGCCGCAAAATCCTGTGGCTTTCTATGCCCACAGCCTGGCCCAAACTCATCGGTCATTACGTAGCGCACAAAGTGGGCCGAGGCAATTCGCTTGTCTAACTTGCCGCTGGCAGCCTTGAAATCAGATAGCTCCACCTTTGCCTGAGCTAAATCCTTATTGGTCCAGAGCAAGACCTGCGCAGAGACTCTTTCGCCCTTCCATCCCACTAGCTTCTGTTGTCGCTGATCAGCAACAGTTGGCGCAATGGATCGTGGATAACGCTTGTCAATACTGACAAAGGCGCTATGAAGTCCAGGCTTAATAGCCGACCAATCCGACAGGGTATCTGCTGTTGGGTCTGCCAGTTCAGTAAAGCGTTCTGCAATAGGCTTGGCTTGTTGCGCTAGCAAGGTCATTGGACTGCCAAGTAGTGCATAACATAGTAAATAATGACAAAGTCTAGTTATTCGTATCATAGGTATTAGGTTTAGTACTTAATCCTTTAAGCCTTTGTTGGGGTTTAAGGTTAAGCCAGTAATTTCTATATCAATTTAGTAACCTAAAATACTTAAATTAAGTTGCAGCGACAAGCATAGATCTTACGGAATCGATTGTGTAATTAGCATAAGACAGCATAATTTTATGCAAAAAAAGCCTTTTCATAAAAATGAAAAGGCCTTATTAAGTCTTGTCGCCGAAATAGCTACCGTATTAGCCAGCCTTGCGCTTGTTGTTAAACTTGCGATTGCCGCTAGGCTTCTTCTTAAAGCCGCCGCTGCTAGGGGTTTTAGCCTTAGGGTCATATACTGGCCCTTCAGCAAAGCCTTCTGGCAATGGTTTCTTGCTTACTTCTGCTTCAATTAGTTTTTCGATTCGTCCAAAACGACTTTGATCCTTGTCATTGATAAAGGTAATCGCAGTACCTGTCGTGGCTGCACGTGCTGTACGTCCCACTCGGTGTACATAGTCTTCTGGGTCAGGTGGCACATCATAGTTGACAACCAAGCTAATCCCATCTACATCTATACCTCTTGAGATAACATCCGTTCCGATAAGTACGCGTAAACGTTTCGCCTTAAATCGGTTCATAATATCTTCACGCTGATTCTGATCCAGATCTGAGTGGAAGCCTTCAACCTGTAGTCCTTGACGTGCAAGGTCTATAGCTAGCTTCTTTACTATATCTTTTTTAGAGGCAAAGATAATAATGCTGCTATAATCAGCATTTTTCAAAAGATGCTTAATCAACTTTATCTTCTGATCATCATAGACTAAATATGCCTGCTGATCTATCCCTTGGGAAGGCTTGGAGATCGATATACTGACCTCCTCGGGATCTACCATAATCTTCTTGGCCAAGGCACGCATCTTGGGCGGCATTGTCGCTGAGAATAGGACGGTCTGCTTTTTAGCAGGCAAAGCGCTTATAATTCGGATTATATCCTCATAAAAGCCCATATCCAACATGCGATCTGCTTCATCCAAAACCAAATAGCTCAGGGTACTCAGGTCAAACTTACCTGAAGCCATATGTGCTATTAAACGTCCTGGGGTTGCTACAATAATGTTTACGCCCTCTTTCAAGGCACGCGACTGTTGCTCATAGCCCATCCCATCTCCACCGCCATAAATAGCGATTGAGGTTGCTCCTGTGAAATAGCCTAAGCCCATCACCTGCTGATCAATCTGTAAAGCTAATTCCCGTGTAGGCGATAAGATCAAGGCGTTGATCTGCTCTTTTGGTTGCTCTCCAATCATATGCAGCAATGGCAGCAAATAAGATGCTGTCTTACCAGTACCTGTCTGTGCACAAGCGATTAAATCTTTCTTGGATAATATTACAGGAATGGTTTGCTCTTGAATCGGAGTAGCCTCCGAAAAACCCATGCTATCAAGACCCTCTTCCAATGTTGGAATAAAGCCAAATTCGTTAAATTTCAATATATTATTTTCGTTTTTTATAAAAGTAAGTCAATATCTCCAATTACACAATAGCTTGCTACATATAATGTTGACAGTGACTTAGGGTAAAGATACTGATTTTTTTTAGATCTAGGTATGTGATAGTAAAGGAACCATAAGCTGGGCTGACCGAAATACGGGAGCAATTTCCTGGGAAACAAATAAGCTTAAGTCATCTTCCACATAGGGCTTTTGGACTGCATCTATAGCTAGCGGTGAAAAGCCAAAAACAACTTTGTCGAGCGCTTTATTGCCTAATGCCTGCAGCAAATCGGACATGGAGCCTGCTTTTTGCTGAAAGATTTCATAGACTGTCAGCGTGGATCCTGCATACTGTGCTACGGCAATAGTTTGCAGATCGGGCAGGTAATAAATTGCATCCTTAAAGCCAAATTCAGGATAGGCATAGCAGTAGAAAAAAGTTAGTCCAAAATTGTCCATATGTAACTTTGAGGTCGGCATGCTCCTGCGCACATATTCTTCAAATAGTAAGCGATCTTCCACCTGATCTAAATCCAACTTACGTGCAGTGGCTGCTGAGCCTGTATAGCTAAAGGGAATTGTGGTCTGGTACTCCGCTATTGGCACAAAGCCAAATTTTGGATAAAAGTCCAAGACCGTTTCATTGGCAAAGAGGAAGTACCCATCCAATTGCGCTTGATAATCTGCCTGTATCTTTTCCATTAAAAAGCGGGCTAGCCCCCTACGCTGATAGGCTTTATCACACATCACTGTACCTATCTGTCCTAGCTTCAATAGTTGACCATTGCACTGGGTATCTATAATGCTTAAGGTTGTATGCGCTACCATCTGCTCTCCTTGAAACAAGGAATATGGGATGCAGCTAGCATCCCAATAGCCAGATTGATAGAAAGGCTCAAAGTCAAAGCCCCAAAATTCATTTGTCATGCGGTTTAGTTCCGCGCGTAATGCAGTATCGGCTTGATAGCCGATCTGCAATGTATATTCCTGACCATTTACAGGTACCCTACTTGTTTTCATTTCTTTAAAATTATATGGACAAAGATAGGCAGATTACACTTGCTTTATCAAGGCCCTATCTAAATGTACATAACCACCATCCACATGTAGCAACTGCCCTGTGGTATGACTTGACTTTTCGGACAGGAGAAAAACAGCCGTATGCGCAATCTCTTCTGCCCTTGTCATTCTATTTTCTAATGGAATCCTGTCCGTTATCTTCTTTAAGCTCTCTGCTGGGTTGGGTAGTGTCTGTAGCCAGCTGTCATACTGTGGGGTTGCACACTCAGCAACTACAATTGCATTTACTCGTATTGAAAAAGGTAGGAGCTCTACTGCCCACTCTCTGGTCAGGGCATTTCGGCCACCATTGGATGCCGCATAGGCGGAGGTGCCGCCTTGACCTGTCTCTGCGGTTTTGGAGCTTATATTTAGGATACTGCCCTGGCTTGCTTTTAAAGCATCCAAGGCATGATGTGCCATCAGGTAATAATGTATAAGGTTTTTGTGCAAGGAAGCTAAGAAATCCTCATAATTCCCTGTTGCTAAGCCTACCCCATCATTATGCCCGGCATTGTTTACTAAGCCATCTATACGGCCATAGGCAGCTAGCGTAAGCGCTACGGCTTGTGCACAGTCAGCAGGCTTGCTAAGCTCAGCCTCAATAGCGAGGGCTGCCGCTCCAAAGGCCTGCAACTCCTGCTGCAAAGCCTTATTGTCTGCCTGAGATCTACCTACGATTACGGGGATAGCTCCTTCCTGGGCCAAGGCCATAACGATGGCTCTGCCTATGCCTTTGGCTCCGCCGGTAACGATAAATACCTTATCTTTTAAATTTAAATTCATAATTGATTGCTTAAATAGTGTAGAAACCTACGGCATTTCCGCCCCAAAATGCCTGCTGCTCTTCGGCATTAAAGTCTTCCAACTTGTCCGCTACTATTGCGATACTATCGGCATAGCTTGCTGCTAGTAAACAAACTGGCCAATCTGATCCAAAGAGCACGCGCTCCTTGCCAAAGCAGGCAAATACATGCAGCAGGTACTCCTTAAAGTCATCTAGCTTCCAGCTTTTCCAGTCTGCTTCGGTGGCTAAGCCCGAAACCTTGCAATGCACATTTGGAAAGGCGGCTAAGGCTTCGATAAAGGCAGCCCAGTCTGTAAACTCTTGCGACTTAATAGCGGGTTTAGCGATATGATCTAACATAAACTTTTGGGCTGGATTGGCGGCTACACAAGCTAGTGTGCTGCTGTAATGTCTGGGACTTATAAGCAAGTCATAGGTATAGCCGTATGCTGTAAGCTGCTTTATACCATGCTGAAAGGCAGGTCGCATCAAGAAATCTGGGTCCGCTTCTGCTTCAACGATATGACGAAACCCCTTAATAATGGGGTATTGCTTAAAATGCTGTAGCTGCTCTTCAACCTGTGCTGACTGTA
>JASLCA010000101.1 GCA_030146225.1 Sphingobacterium sp.
TCTTCAGCAGATCCTGAATAATCATTTTATCCATAATAGCGTACAACTTATTTTTAGGTCCTTTAATATGAATACGAATGAAATGGATAAAGTCACTACTCTAAAAGCAAAAATAGTTTCAGTTAACAAAAAAATACATTAAATTCACTTAAATTTAATTTACCTAAATCTCTAAATGCAAATTATCACAATAGATAAATCCCTGCTCCTAGCATTGTCTAAAGGGGACATAAAGGCATTTGAACATATCTATACCCTGTGTTCTAATCCTTTATACAAACGTCTATTGTATTTATTAAAGGACCCAGATGAAGTAGATGAGATCCTGCATAATGTATTTATAAAAACCTGGACCAACCGAGAGAATATAGATATTGACAAAAACTTTTACAGTTATCTATTGAAAATCGCCAACTCAATGGCTATAGACTATTTAAGAAGAAATATCCGAACCCAAGCCGTATTCGAAAACATCTTAAAAACAGGCATCAGCGAGTCCCCATCAGTAGAGGATATTTATGTGCAGAAAGAGGAGTGGCAATTAATTCAAGAAGGCATAAATCTATTACCTCCACAACGCAGGTTAATCTTTACCATGTTTAAGCTAGAAGGAAAAAGCTACAAAGAAATTAGCGATGAGCTAGCAATTTCTACCTCCACCATAAGTAGTCAAATGGTTATTGCTATGAAGTTTCTACGCAAGTTTGCAAGGGAACATCAAAAGGAGATTAAGCTGATCTTTATCCTATTTGCTTTGAATCACCGCTAAATCCTGTAATTATACAGCATCATTTTAGCTTGCAATATACCTAGCCCTAGGTATTGACAGTACAAAATTTGAGGACTTACTTTGTATACAGCATATTTTATAGGTATAAGCTTCGTATATATAAATCAGTATGCTTATGAATTAAATCTAACAATCACCACTTCCCACAAGGATTCAACACAATTTAGCAATGAAAAGATATATATGTATTTGTCTGCTGCTTGTCGCAAAGCCCCTCCTTGCGCAGCAAAGCCTAGCAGAGATGGGTTTAAAAGGCAAGGTAAAGACGATGGAAGAGCAATTTTATCCATCGTATGGCGAAGCCAATAAGCCGCTCACAATTTCGCATCTACGCTTTTATGCCTTCGATGAGCGCGGGGCATTAGTACAGCTAGAAATGCATTCCCAAGATCCTGATGCTACAGAGATAAGCGTCTACAAGTACAATGAAGACAACAAGCTCATAAGTGCAGCAACATATAACGGTACAGAAGTACTTTTGAGGGAGAAACAGTATAGCTATGACAAGCACAAGAGCTTGACAAAGGTACGTAGTTTAGCCTATGGTGTCTGGACCGAAGACAACTATACCAACGATCAATTTGGAAGAAAACTAACACATGCTTACAAGGCTTTCGGCGTAGATTTTAGCTATCACTACACCTACAACAATCACAACAAGCTGATCCAAGCCAAACGCTATAAAAATGAAAAAGAACTTATAGAAACCATTAGCTACAGCTATGATAAAAATCAACAGTTAATTGAGATTGCTAAGGTATTGCCTAAAGCTTCAACCGAAACAACCTATGAGCGCTTCAAATACAATGATAAGGGAATGCTTATCGAAGAATCCCGACTTGGCTTCCTAAAAAAAATTGCCTACAATGCCCAAGGAGAACCAATTCATGAAGATGATGGAAACATAAGTTTAAGCTATGTGTATAAATATGCTGAAAATGGAAACTGGGAAATCCGAGAAACCTATAAGAATGATAAAGCTCAATCCGTAACGAAGCGGATATTTGAATATTATTAAAACAATAAAAAAGGATAAAAAGCCTTCCCAAACAGGAAAGAACTAGGGCCCCGCTCCTTGCGCAGCCAAGTATTAAATTAAAAAAATATAAAGACCTTATTTATTTTTAGCTTACCTTATGCCTAGAATCCTAGGAATAGATGAAGAAAAAAATACTCGTATCAGGCGCCAGCATAGCTGGACCCAGTCTTGCCTTTTGGCTACATAGATTTGGCTTTGAGGTCACCCTTGTAGAGCGTGCGCCCGAACTGCGCTTGGGTGGACAAAATATAGATGTGCGGGATGAAGCCCAGCGTATTGTTCAGCTGATGGGCCTAGAAGAGCAAATTAAGGCGGCCAATACAGGAGAACTGGGGGTTCGCTTTGTAGATGCCAACAATAAAGTAAAAGGAGAATTCCCTAAGGGGAAAGCCAGCTTTGGCACAGCCGAGCTGGAGATATTACGGGGCGACTTAGCCAAGATACTGTATGATGCGACCGCTCAGGATGTAGCATACATCTTTGGAGATCAGATCGTAGCCTTGGACGAGCAAGCAGCGCATGTACAAGTCAGCTTTAAAAAGGCAGCGCCACAGGACTTTGATCTGGTAATCGCAGCCGATGGCATACGGTCTTCAACCCGTAGTATAATCTTTGGGGATGAGCCTCAACTTAAATACATCGGGCTTTACTGTGCCTACCTGACTATACCCAAGATAGCCTCGGACAACAACTGGGCCTATTGGTACAATGCCCCAGGATCCAGAGTACTCAATATAAGACCAGACAATGCCGGAACGATGCGGGCCGCATTCTCCTTCCTATCGCCAGAGCTGGGCTATGAAAAGCTAGACAGCGCCGCGCAGAAAGAACTGCTTAAAGAAAAGTTTGCCGATGCCGGCTGGCAAGCCCCCCGCCTACTCAAAGCCTTGGCCAGCAGTGAAGATGTATACCTAGACGGCATCTGTCAAGTCAAAGCCCCCGCCTGGTCCAAAGGTCGCTTTGCCATGGTTGGAGATGCAGCCTACTGCCCTACACCCATGACAGGGATGGGCAGCAGCCTATCCATAATTGGGGCATATGTACTAGCAGGCGAACTAGCAAGACATGCAGATCATAACGAAGCCTTTGCCGCCTATGAAAAGCTAATGCGCCCTTTTGTCAAAGAGATACAGCAGCTACCTCCAGGCGTGCCTTGGGTCGCACATCCCAAAAGCAAGCTTGGAATCCGCCTTTTCAATGCAGCAATTGGAATTGCATCCAGTAAAGCCGTCAAGAAAATCGGCAAACTCTTTGCTAGCAATAGCCCTAAGAAGCAAGTGGAGCGCATTAAGTTGCCTGATTATAGGCAAGAAGGAAATAGTGGCGGCCTAATTTAGGCAGCAGACAATCCAAACAATCCAGCATCTCCCTGTAGCATTTCTACAGTGGAAATCGTTTAAATAGTAGCGGCAGAAGCTTACAGGTTATAAATCACAAACCTGTAAATCAATACTTTAGCCAAAAATAAACAAACAAAAACGTATACAACTTGCAGGCTAGCAAGCTCGTATCAACTGACAACAAACAAGAGAAAATGAAGTC
>JASLCA010000004.1 GCA_030146225.1 Sphingobacterium sp.
AAGATACGGAACGCCCGGTCTCCTTTACGCCACCGGCTTTTGCGATGGATGTGACCAAGGAGGTGCCTCGCTTTAAGAATTTTAATGCGCAGGAACATGGCTGTAAGCTCTGGTGGGTAGAATATGGTGGCCGATTGGATACCGTGCATGATACGGAAGAGATTAAATGGGAGCTGTGGAAGGTGATCTACGGGGTTTGGGATTATATCAAAAACTCAGGCAACTTCCCAGAGGCGGAGACGCTTACCTTGGAATGGGTAGGCATGATTCCGGGCAAGCGCGAAAGCAGAAGATTTGAAGGGGACTATATGATGTCTCAGAAGGATGTTGTGGAGCAGCGTACGCATCCTGATGCGGTGGCTTTTGGGGGTTGGTCAATTGATCTACACCCTGCTGATGGGGTCTTTAGTGAGCGTCAGCCTTGTAATCAATGGCATGGCAAGGGCTTGTTCCAGATTCCATACCGTAGCTTGTACAGTCATAATATAAATAACTTATTTCTTACGGGCCGTATTATTAGTGTGAGCCATGTGGCTTTTGGGGCGACGCGGGTGATGGCGACTTGTGCGCATGTGGGTCAAGCCGTAGGGGTGGCTGCTGCGGTATGTCATCAACTCGGACTAAAGCCGCGCATGCTCAATGAGGCAAATAATATGGCTTTGCTACAAAGGGAGCTCCTAAAGACGGGCCAGCATATTCCTGGTCTGGAATTGCAGGATACGCTTGATCTTGTGCAATATGCGCAGCTTAAGGCTTCGAGTAGCTTGGCCTTCGAGGGCTTTGCGGAGCTTGGCCTGCAGTGGAAGCCGATTCAGATCGCTGCGGCGCAGATGCTGCCTTTGCTAGCTGGGCCTTTGCCTGTGTTTAGCTTGGAAGTGGATGTCTTGCAGGATACGGTGCTGGAGGTTCATGTAGCGGCTAGTGCACTTTTGGGTAACTTTACCCCGGAATGTATCTTGGGCGCTAAGCGTCTGGAATTAAAGGCGGGCAAGCAGTTACTTCACTTGGATTTTGAACTTAGTATTACGGATGCACAATATGTATTCTTAACTTTCATGCGCAATGAGCAGGTGCAACTGCCTTATGTGGAGCAACGTATTACGGGCATGCTTTCGGTCTTTAATGGTACCAACAAGGCGGTGTCTAATACGGGTAAGCAGGTGGCACCAGAGGGTTCTGGTGTGGATTCCTTTGAGTTCTGGACACCTCAACGCAGGCCTGAGGGGCAAAACTTAGCATTGCGCTTGTCTACGCCATTAAACTGCTATGCGGTATCGAATATCTGCAATGGGGTGGATAGGCCTACAACCCAGCCAAATGCTTGGGTAGCTGATCCGCAGGATGCACAGCCGTTTGTGGATCTGACTTGGGACAAGGTGCAGGAGATTAAGCAGATTGAATTGTGCTTTGATACGGACTTTGATCATGCGATGGAGTCGGTGCTGATGACGCATCCCGAAAGAAGAATGCCTTTCTGTGTGCAGCGCTTCCGCATTGAAGATGCGCAGGGCAGATTGGTTTATCAAGAAGATAACAACTATCAGACGCGGAAGCTGATCCAATTGGAGGTGGCTTGTCTGACGGATAGCCTTAAGGTATTTGTGGAGCACCCTTCGGCACAGGCGCCGGCAGCTGTTTTTGCCATTAGATGCTATAATTAAGGAATGCGAATAATAAACCTAAATGCGATTAATGCTTTTTTAATATGATAGATACGCTCGTTATCGCCGTCTTTTCGGTGTTTATTTTATTGGTCGGGGTAAGTTTTTCCAAGACGGGAAGGAACTTAAAGTCCTTCTTTGCTGGGGGCGAGTCTGTGCCTTGGTTTATTGGGGGCTTATCCCTGTTTATGAGTTTTTTCTCTGCGGGTACTTTTGTGGCCTGGGGGTCGATTGCTTATAGTCATGGTTGGGTAGCGGTCACCATACAGTGGACCATGTGTATTGGGGGCTTGTTTACGGGCTTGTACCTCGCTCCTAAGTGGAAGTCCACAGGCAACCTGACGGCTGCGGAGTTTATTCGTGAACGTCTCGGGCTGCTGGTGCAGAAGTTCTACATCTATGTCTTTATGATTGTGTCGGTCCTAATTAAGGGCTCGGTACTCTATTCGGTGGCTAAGCTGGTCTCGGTTTCTTTGGAATATCCCTTGATGCCGGTGACCATTATTTTGGGCATACTTATGATTGCCTACACCGCTGTGGGGGGATTATGGGCTGTGATGGTTACGGATATTCTACAATTTGTGGTCTTGACTGCTGCTATATTTATTATTATCCCTTTGGTATTTTCGGAGGTGGGCAGCGTACAGGCTTTTGTTGACAAGGTGCCGGATGACTTCTTTAACCTGGTCAATGGGGAATATACCTGGGGCTTTATCTTTGCTTTTGCCCTTTACCATATCTTTTATATTGGTGGAAACTGGACTTTTGTGCAGCGCTATACCAGTGTGGAAAGTCCTAAGGCGGCTTCTAAGGTGGCCTTTCTCTTTGCGGGTCTGTATATTATCAGTCCTGTGCTTTGGATGATTCCGCCTATGTTGTACCGCTCTATTAACCCTAGTCTTTCGGGGATTGAGGTGGAGAGCGCCTATATTATGGTCTGCAAGCATGTCTTGCCTGCGGGTCTTTTGGGCTTAATGTTGACGGGGATGTACTTCTCGACTTCTGCCTCAGCCAATACCGCGCTTAATGTGGTATCGGCGGTCTTTACCAATGACATCTACAAGGGGAGCGTGAATCCCTTGGCCTCGGAAAAGAAGTTAATGTTTGTGGCGAGGGCTTCTTCTTGGTTCTTTGGGGTCTTTATGATTGTTATTGCCTTGATTGTGCCGATGATTGGGGGGATTGTTGAATTTACCTTAAGTGTGGGCGCGATTACGGGTGGTCCTTTGTTGGCTCCGCCGATTTGGGCGCTGTTTTCTAAGCGCTTGACAGGTAAGGCTACGCTTTATATTACCGCGATCAGCTTAACAGTCAATTTACTCTTTAAGATTATCTTCCCATTGTTAGGGGATTTCAAACTTAGTCGCGCCAATGAGATGCTGCTGGGGGTAGCCTTGCCTTTCTTACTCTTAGTCGCTTATGAGCTTTATGCACGCTACAAGGGGACGATCAGCGCGGAATACCTTGCGCTTAAGCAGCAGAAAGCACTTAAGAAGTTGGAAACTCCTGTCCTTGATGAGGAGGAGCTTTTAGCCTTGAAGAAACAAAATAGATTTGGTCTACAGATGATTGCGTTTTCCTTGATGTTTATCGCCTTGTTGCTGTATGGACTTTGCTTTGTTTCACCGAAGGATATGCTGCTCGTGGGCAGTATCGCTACGGTGGTACTCTGCTCGTCTATTATTCCTTGGCGGGCTTCAAAGAAAGTGCGATGTGACCAATAATAAATTTGTGGGAAGGTCTAGGCCTTCCCCAAATTTTTGGCCTTCGCCAATTAGGTATTTATTTTCGAACGCTTATTCCTATTTATATGAATTTTGAAATAGCCACTGATCCGCATATCCGCTTGGATATCCTGACAGGGGAAAGGGTGCTGGTCTCTCCACACCGTAGCAAGCGGCCTTGGCAAGGTCAGCTGGAGAAGTCTGCTGAGCAGACGCGCCTTCGTCATGATCCGGATTGTTACCTCTGCCCAGGCAATAAAAGAGCTGAAGGGCAGGTGAATCCGAACTATAGCGACAGCTTTGTCTTTGTTAATGATTTCTCCGCCTTATTGGATGTAGACAAGTCGTATGAGGACAATGAGCAGGAGCTGTTTGTTACGGCTTCTGAGCGCGGCATTTGCAAGGTGATTAGCTTTAGTGCTCGTCATGACCTGACCCTTGCGGAGATGGAAGTGGCGGAGTTGCACAAGGTGGTGCGCCTATGGCAGGCGGAGTTTAATAGCCTGCGCTTGCTGCCTTGGGTGAGTTATGTGCAGTTGTTTGAAAACAAGGGCGCCATTATGGGCTGTAGCAATCCCCATCCACATGGGCAGATCTGGGCGCAGGAAAGTATTCCCTCGCTACTCGCCACGGAGGGACAACGGCAAAAGGAGTACTACCAAAAGCATGGGCGTACCCTGTTGAAGGCTTATTTGGAGGCTGAATTGCTAAAAAAGGAGCGTATTATTCTGGAGACTGCACATTTCGTCTGCCTGGTTCCTTATTGGGCGAAATGGCCTTTTGAGACCCTGATTATTAGCAAGCGGGCGGTACAGACCATCTCGGAGTTTTCGGAGGCGGAGACCCTAGACTTGGCGCTTATGCTTCAGGGCTTAACTATTCGTTATGACAATTTATTCCAGATTTCTTTCCCTTATTCTGCGGGGATGCATCAAGCACCTGTAAACAATGGGGATCAATCGGGCTGGCATTGGCATATGCACTTTTATCCACCGCTGTTACGCTCGGCTTCTGTGAAGAAGTTTATGGTGGGCTATGAAATGCTGGCTGATGCACAGCGGGATATTACGCCTGAAAGTGCAGCGCAGCGTTTGCAGGCGCTTTCGGGTATACATTATAAAAGACAAGGGCATGAATAGTATTTTGGAAAAGATTAGGGATAGCCACCTGCAAAACTTTGGACAGCTGCCGCAGGTGCTGCGCTCGCCGGGGCGGATTAATATTATTGGGGAGCATACGGATTACAACGAAGGGCTGGTTTTGCCGGCTGCTATCGATCGCTATGTGTATGTGGGGATTTCTAAACGTACGGACAAGCTTGTAAAATTGTATTCCCTGAATTTTGAGGAACGGGCCGAAAGTACTGTCGACAGCTTGACGATGGGGCAGGCGCAATGGGCAAATTATGTCTTGGGGGTTACGCAACTTCTGACAGCGCAACATGTGACAGCGCAACTTCCGCATGGCTTTGAAATTACCCTGTATGGGGATGTGCCTATTGGGGCGGGGATGTCATCCTCGGCTGCCTTGGCTTCGGCTGTGGGCTATGCCTTGAATGACCTTTTTCAACTGGGGCATAATCGGATGCAACTGGCACAGATCGGTCAGCAGTGTGAACATCAGTTTATCGGGGTCAAATGTGGCATAATGGATCAATTTGCCTCCTTGCATGGACAGGTGGATCAGGTGATTCGATTGGACTGTAGGGACTTGAGCTATGCTTATTTCCCCTTGGTACTGGGGGATTACGCCTTTGTTTTGCTAAATACTAATGTAAGTCATTCGCTGGCTTCTTCGGCTTATAATGAGCGCCGTGCACAATGTGAGGCTGCGCTGGTACAGCTACAGCAGTTCTTTCCGCAGGTGCAAAGCCTACGGGATGCCTCCTTGGAGATGCTGGATACCGCCTTTGCGGACAAGCAGGATGCAAGCTATATTAAGGCGCGCTTTGTTATCTCTGAAATACAACGGGTGCTGGATGTATGTGAAGCATTAGATCAGGGCGACCTGCCGCAGGTAGGCGCGCTAATGTATGAGACGCATCAAGGTCTGTCGGCTGACTATGAGGTCAGCTGTGCGGAGTTGGATTACTTGGTGGACTATGTAAAAGCCTTTCCTGAGGTGCTCGGTGCGCGCATGATGGGTGGTGGCTTTGGAGGCTGTACCATTAACTTGGTCAAGAAATCTTTTGTCGAAACGCTGATTAGCCAAGTTAGCCCCGCCTATCAGGAGCAGTTTGGCATCGCCCTAGACTACTATCCAGTACGCCTTGGACAGGGTACTGAATTTATTACAGCGACCTAGTTGCAGCAACTTTAGGCTTTGCCTTTGATTTTGCTGCTTGGTCTAGTTATAGGCTTTGCGTACCTGTATTTTTTTAAAAAAGCCTTGCGTATTTTACAGTACGCAAGGCTTTTTTGTTAAGGATCTCGAGGCTGTTAGTGATGCCCTATCTCGTATTTAATTATTTTTCTGAATACTATAGACATTTAGGCTTTCATCATCATGCATCATCATATGCGTAAAGGCAAAGCCTAGACGTGTTAAGAGCTTCATCGACCTGCTGTTTTCGGGGTTGGTAATGCCTAATAATTGGCTGTACTGTCCAGTTGCCAACAGTTCTTGAAGCAGGGCAGAACTGCTTTCATAGGCATAGTTTTTTCCTGCATACTGGGGTAAAAAGGCAAAGCCTAAATCTGGGCTGGGCAAGTAATCCCGTTGTATTAAGGTGATCATCCCTATAGGGCTGTCGCTTGCAAGCTCATACACCACCCAGTACTGACAGGTCTTATCATCTATCTTACTTTGGATATAGTCCTTTGCTTGAGCCTCGGTATGTAGGTTTCTTTCACCTATATATCGCAGCCATGCTTCTGTATTTACGAGCTCTTGTACAAAGGCTGCATGTTCTACGGCGATGGGTACTATGCTTAGATTTTCTGTACGGATACTTATGGACTTCATTTTCTCTTGTTTGTTGTCAGTTGATACGAGCTTGCTAGCCTGCAAGTTGTATACGTTTT
>JASLCA010000125.1 GCA_030146225.1 Sphingobacterium sp.
CTTGAAATTAGCGGGTTCAGTCGAATTGGACAAGGAAATGGAAGAGATATTTAAGAAAATCTATTCCAAGAAAATAAATAAAAAATTCGGAAAGTATATCCCACAAAACCACTTAGGCTACCTCTCCCTTAATATTAGCACCGAGGAATATCTAAAACAGATCCCTGCAATTTTGGAGCGTTGGTACGCACCCCTAGTTTACGATCATAAAGACTTAATTAGCATTGGCAGCCTAGCCTTGGAGATTGCTACTGACGAGAAAGCCGTCGCTAAGGTTATGAATGGTGACAACTTGTTATTTATTAATAGCCTTCAAAAGGTAGAACGCGAATATGTAGACTACGAATATGATGAGGATTATAATTATACGGAGGTTACTAAGACCAAAGAGGAATATATTCCTAGCTTCTTATGGATGTTTACGTCTCAAGATCAACGTCTGTACAAGAAGCTCTTAATCTATGCAGAGAAGATGGAAAAAGCGGTATCAATTGACCATGACCTCTTCCGATTTTCGGAGAACGACAAGAGCATGCAATTCTATGTCTTATTTAAGCAGGATATGGTTTTCTTAAGCAATGATAGCCTGCAAATCACGCAAATCAAGGAGAATAGATTTAAGAGCACGAATGATGCTAAGATTAAAAGAGATATCAGAAACAATACCATGAATGCGGTGGTGCATGCGGCAGAGATCCCACAAACCATTAATAAGTTGGGCTTACCAATTATCGGCAGTTGGAAAAAAAGTGTGGATGAATTAGCACAGTATGGAGATATTAGTATTCGTGCTAATGGTGTTAAGAACAAGAAAATTAGTGGCGAGATGTCCATTGATTTCCCAAGCAGCAATGAGAATGCCTTGCAGTATCTCTTACAACAAATGTTAGACAATCTAGAAGACAATAACTAATTGATTTATACATGGGCTGGCTTAATCACCAGCCCATTTTTCTAGTATAGAATCGCTAAAATAAAATATTAGCCATGAAAAAATTTCTACTTATACTTTTTGGCAGCATAGTTACCATAGTTTTAATTGTTGTAGCAGGGTATTTTATACGCAAGCAACAGGCCTCGAAGCAATTTGTAAGTGCCCAAAGTACAGCTATATTATCGATTGCGGTGGATGAGCTTATACTTGACAATTTAGGTACGCTCCTTAAGCCAAGCGATAAAGCTGTTGTCGGCAAGGAGCCCAGCAGCTCCAAGGCTAAAAACTTTTTCTTTAATTCTGGCCTAGCTATTCCGGCTCGCATATTTCTATTTTCAGTACCTCAACATGGAGATCAGTTGTTTGGAATCCTACCTGTGAGCAACTATGAAAAATGCCTAGCCTATTTTATGGAGGAGCATCCGGATGGTTTAGAACTTTTGGATAAGAGCTCTGGCACTGTAAGTGTAAAGCTTAGCAAGCATATGCGTTGCTTATTTAACAAAGAATACCTTGTGTATGGCATATCTCAATTAGCAGAATTGGAAGTCACGCAGCTCAGCGAATTGATTTCTAAAAGTGATTCCTTGGTTCCCGTAAATACCTTAAAAAACAGCAATCCTGAAATACTTAAGGCACATATAGCCTATAGTCGAATTGATCAAAGCCTAAACTTAAGCGCCCAGATTAACAATCAAAAAATCATACTCGATGGGGATTGGCAATTGGCTACTACTATGCCAAAGCAGACCGCGATTCGCAAGCTAGATACGACAGGCAATGTACTTTCCTTCTGGAGCAGCCTACCCCTATCGGAGATCCCAGCATTGGGTCAGTTCTTAGGAAAGTATAGCGCTTTAAGCAAAGACTCCTTAGCAGCGAGCTATGGAGGTTACGTTGACCTGGAAGTGAAAGCCGGAAAGCTGATGCAGACGGACACAATCTTAACTTACGATTATGATGATAACTTCAATCCTATAGAGCAAAAGGAAATCCGAGAAGTTGAAGTCCCCCATATTGTACATGTATGGAGCAATAGTAAGGGCATAGGACAGTACCTGCCGGACAATATGTTTTATCATTTCAATAAGAAAGAAGAAAATGGCTATGTCCTTAATTCCACAACGGACCTAGCTGCAGTAAGCCTTACGCAACTGAGCGCCAGCTATCCCTTGTTTCTACAGGTGGATTTTACACATTGGCCCGATCAATGGACCTTAGGACCTATTGATAAGCTTAAGCAAAGACAGTTAAAACTAAGCCTACAGGCCGAGTATAAAGGCGGCAAGCGTATTCAACTAAAGGGCGTTGGAACTTGGAAGTAAGCCCAACCTTTCTGCCCCTAACCATAAAAAGCCTCAGCATATGCTGAGGCTTTTCTATAAACCATCGGATGGTTTTTATATTAAAACTCTTCTTCTTCGCTGTTAATTAACTCTTTATGGTTACTAACATTGGATTTAACCTTCGTTTTATATTTATTAATTTGCCTTCTTATAGATTCAATCGCTACGTCGGTTGCCTCTTCAAAGGTTTTCGCCTGTGCTTTAGCAAACAATTGATTTCCAGGGATATTTAACTTAAACTCTACGACCTTATTGGCTTCATCATCCACATTTTCAAGACGCAAGTAGCAAAATCCCTCAATAATATTGTCTAGGAATAAACCGAGCTTAGCTGCTTTTTTCTTAATGAAGTCAACCAATTTTTGATCCGCATCAAACTTGATAGATTGCACTGTAATGTTCATTTTTCCTCCTTTTTTAAGCTTTTGGATGAGCTTGTTTATAAATCGATTTCAATCTTTCTACAGAATTATGTGTGTAGACCTGTGTTGCAGCCAATCCGGCATGCCCTAACAACTCCTTGATCGCATTCAGGTCTGCTCCATTATTGAGCAGTGAAGTAGCAAAAGTATGTCTCAGTACATGTGGACTTTTTTTCTGCTGCGTAGTAATCTCTCCCAGGCTCTTTTGTACAATTCGATAGATAAGCGCTGCATAGGATTGCTTACCTTCGTTAGTAACGATTAAAGAGCTGGAATTGTTTTTAAACTCTTGTTCATATTTGCGTATTAAGTATTTTCGTAAGGCCAACAGTAAAGTTTGATGGATTGGTACAAATCTCTCCTTACTGCGTTTACCGAATATAAGTATCTTTTTATTATAAATATCAATATCCTTCTCTTGAATTGAAATTAATTCGGAAAGGCGAATCCCGGTCCCAAATAATAATTCCATAACCACAAAGCTTCTCAATTCCGTAAAGGATTCTGCCTGGGCTTCTTGACGTTCCAATAAGTCTACGAGCTTCTCCTGCTCCACAACAACTGGAAGCTTCTTGGCCGTCTTCAGTACCTTCACAAGGCTCATCGGATTATGACTTAGTAAATTTTCACGGATTAAAAACTTGTAAAAAGAACGTAAGGAAGATATTCCCCTATTGATGCTGCTAGCGGCACGCCCCTGCTCTTTCAGCAAGGCTAAATAATGCCTTATAACCCGATGATCAACTTCAGCGAAGCGTAGGCCTTCTTGTGTAAGGAAGCTTTCAAAGGATTCCAAATCATGGGTGTAAGCTTGCAGGGTATGCTCCGAAAAACGTTTCTCAAACTGAATAAAATTTAAAAACCTCTGCTTCTCCATTCTGATTTCCTTCTATGCTAAAGATAACAATAAAGCGGACATGAACAAATAATAAGCATCAATTCCATCGTCATGTCATTAACATATAAACGTCGGTAAAGATTATATATTTTAAAAAATAATATAATATTGAGCCTACACAATTAGTTAAGCGACATTGCTCTTTAGGCCTAAATCGCAAACAGCTCGAAAGTCCTATAGACTCCGAGCTGCTTTACTTCAACTTAAACCGTATTCTTGAGAATTTGAATACGGCCAACAACATATTACTAAAACAAAAACTCTTCGGTAACCGCTAGTCCAAATTTATCGGAAGCGGAAACTTGTAACTTATTTATCTTTTCTGAAAAACCAGTTGGTAAGGCAAGCTCCCAGACATGACTGGAGGCTCTTTTACCCAATGGGTTTACCGTATTCCCCAAGGTTGGATATACCTTAGACTTATTCTTTTCAACAAGCTGTGAAACATAAGGATCAATTCTTTTAGCAGGCGACATTATCTGCCAGTCAGCATCGTTGATACGTACCTTAACAAGCGTACTGTCGCTTCCTGCATATACATTGGCTAGCAAGACATTCCCCTCCTGCATCAAGGAGACTTGATTAGTCGCGTCCATCCCTACTCCTTTGTATTGAAAACTGTACTGACCCTTTTCAAACTGAATACTAAAATAACCTCTGGGCGTACCACATTGCATAAGCGCCTCTGGTACTCCCGCAGGATTCTTCTCGCCACGCCACCAGTTGCCACAGGTAGCACCTACCCCTAACTCTTGAATGCGCGTGTCGTTAAAAAAATATCGGTTGACCGTATGCGTATGTCCCGTCAAGATCAACACATTGCTATAGCCCTCGAGCAGTTTAAAGATATCCTTCCTGTTCTTGGTATGCGCCATGGGTATATGCTGATTGATCACGATTGTTTTATGTTTAGGTACATGCTTCAAGTCATTGGCCAAGAAAAGCAGCTGCTCCGCATCTAGACGGCCCTCATAACTATGCTTACCAGTAGAAAAAACATTATTCAAAACCACAAAATGCACCTCTCCATAATTGAAAGCATAATGATCAGCCCCAAACGCAGCGTTAAAAATATCATTCATAAACGTTGGGTTATCCACATTGCGATCATGATTCCCTAGCAAGGTCCAAGAGTTGTTGGGCAGCATATCCATCATATCCTTAACATCAGTCAAAAGCCCCATCTTGTTATTCACCAGATCTCCCAACATTAAATTAAATGCCAAATCCTTTCTTTCGGCTAGCTCCGAGAAAATACTTCTTGCGGCAAAGCCTAGCTCCTCTTTGCTATCCACCTGAATATCCCCAATAGCACCAATAGTAAAGCGTTCCTTTGATTCCTTTAGTTTAACAACTGGGACTGCATGGTAAAGCGTATCCGAATAGACCTTATTTGGATTTAGATACAAGAAATTAGCATTACTAACCTTAGAGTTGACTAGACTAACCGCATAGCTGGCAGGTAAGATGGGAAAAATAGATTGCCCTTTCTGCGCGTAAATACTATACGCCCCTTTGCGATTGGAGGCTACAATCTCCTTCCCATTGGACAGGAGTATATCCTTGAGTACAGGCTCTCCTTTATCCAATTTTCCATTTCCATTCTTATCTTCAAAGACCGTCCCCCTAACCAAGATAACTGAATCCTGTACCGCAGCTTGAAGGCTGCCTAAGCCCATCAGCAGCAGTAAAATACTGAGGCTATTTTTTAATCTATTATACATAATTTCCCTATTTAAAATCTGTGCCTTAGGAAGGCTAATCTAAAATCGCCGCCCTGAAGGACGGCGATTTAATAGATTAGCACTTACAATCCTGGAATTTCATACTTAAATAAAACAGATTTACTATCAATTGTTGTCAGGAGATAAGGAATACCCTCCGCAGTTATGCGCATTTCAAACTTATCACCATTCTTTGTGGATATTTGTGTTGCTGGGTTCCAGTTACCTGTACTGCTATTATAGGTTGTCACCTTGACACCATTATTCTGATCCCCATAGACTAAGAATACTCTTCCATCAGGGTGTACCTTGACGGCAACATTATCCCGATATGCAGCTGAACTTGTCATCTGCGCAAAGCCATCGCCCAACTGCTTCCAAGAAACCCCATCCCAATGCATCACGTAAGTAATGTAAGAAGGAGAATTGGATTGATAAACCATATAAATCTGACCATCCGCTGTGACATCTAGATCTATCCCAAAATTACCTGAGTTAGAATTTGACGGACCGACTAAGGTTTTTCCTACTAAAGTCCAAACACCATTATCCAACTTATAGATAGAAGGCTTACGAACAGCCGTACCCTGGGAAATATCCATAACTGCATAATAAAGCTTATCGTCCTTGCCTTTAAACAACTTGGAGGCGTTACCCGTAGAAGACTGGGCAAAAGTTTGTCCAGACCAAGCCCCATTCCTAAAGGATTCCACATAGGTACCGCGATTAGGATAAGGCGCCGCAACCCTTGTGAATATATACCCCAGATAAGGGACATCCGATTGATCAAGCTTTAAACTTAAATAATTCACGCGATTAAAAGAGCCTTGCTGCTTGCCTACATAAGACCAAGCGTTATTCTCAAACTTCTGTAAAGAAGCATACTGCACGTTATCCCCAACAGCATAATCCTTATACGCTGCATAGGGCGTACCATCTTGTGCAAAAGCCATGGAGATCACATCCACGCGAGTTTCGGAAAACCCATCTTCAGCTCCCAAAGCAAACCATTGTTTTTTAACTGGATCGTAGCCCGCCATTGCGGCTTTACGCTGTTCATCCTTATCACCCAAAAGCTGAATCATTAGATAGGGTTGATTGCTGATTGGATGTATATCAAAGGTGCTGGAGCTTATTTTTGCATCAAGCCAAAAGCTAGGCAAATCCATTTGAAACCACTGCGGTGCAGTAAGTCTACCTACAGTAACAACAAAATGCTCTGCCGTAGCACTTTCGGCATCCTGTAGCTCCAAGGTTTGCGGCTCTGTATAGTCCAGGGTTGTTTTTCCAGTAATAAAGTCTGCACCATTTACTTTTATGGTTGCCCCAGTTGTCGTCGTTATACGAGCAGCCAACTTTGTGATATCCGCATCCGTAGGTAAATCTACTTGAATTGCTGTTTTCACAATCGTACCTGGGTAATCCCTAAACAGGTAATCTGCATTATCCGCCGCATAAAATCCGAAGGAAATTATCGACGCATTTTTCAAGGCATGTACCGTATACTCGGACATAGCATTTGGAGATTGAAAGCGATAAGCCAAAGGCTCACTCATATCTATAACCGTCACCCCCGATTCCTGCACCTTAGCACCAACATAAGCAACCATCGGCTCACTTGTACTCGTAAATGAAGGTACAGCCTTCGTAATATCGATTGCATTTGGTATGCGTATATACACGCTCCTACCTTCAATTACTGCATGAATAGGCTGCTGTAGGCCTTCATTAGCTGCAGGTTCAAAGCTAAAGGAGGTAAGCTGAAGATTGTCAGCATAAATCACTTCCTGTTTACTACAGCTAGAAAACAGGAATGTAGCGTAGGCAATTACTGCAGCTAAACTTAATATCTTTTTCATAGGTAAATTCTATTTTTTTAAATGCTCAGGCATCAGCACTGCTTGCACCTGTCTAGCATCAATAACTTTATTTTGTGTCCACTTGCTGATCGCCTCAGCCGTAATTCCATTAACCATCCTGTTGTAATCCGTAAAATAACTCCAATTGTTAAATTGGAAATAAATATGGTTACGCAATTCCGCGCTCCAAAAGGTTTCCTTATTATAGGTCTTTTCATAAGCTTGAATCAGCTGCACTTTCGCATTGTCCAATTCCTCTTGAAAATAACTTGGGTCCTTCGCAATCTTGTGAAGTTCTACAAAAACTTGTTCGATTAAAAAGTCTTTACGCACTGGCTCACAAGTAAAATTGATATGCGTACGGAGCAAACTCATCGGTTCGGATGTTGCATTTACCTTCACACTGACACCGTAAACTCCAGACTGCTCTTCGCGTAGATTCTTCCGAAGTTTTACTTTGAAGACATTTTCCATCAATTCGTTCATCAGAATCTCTGGGTAGTCATAGCGTAGCTCGTTGGTTTGAAAGAACAAATTGACCGTTGCTTTCTCCGCCTCACCAGCATAAAGCAGTATTTCCTGATTCTCGGTTTGCGTGTAGGTCGGAATACGTTGTGCCTGCTGATAAGCGGCTCCAGGTAATCCCCCAATATATTTCTCAACAAAGGGTTGTATGCTATCCACATCAAAATCCCCAATAAGCACAAAGTCAAAGTCGGCTGCCGATTGAAAGCGTTCTTTAAAAACTGGAACAATCCTTGCCAACTGTAGATCTTTGACTATTCTAGCAGCAGAAACATCGCTATTTGCTGCATCATCAGCACCAATAGCATTGCTAATCGCCTTACTATAGTCCTCTGTTACACTATGTGCTTTTGCACTCGCAGTCTCCAATAATCTTTTCTTAATATTATTAAAGACAGCCGTATCTACACGAGGTTGGGTCCACTTTAAGTGCAACAGTTCGAACATGCTTTGCACATCCTTCATATTGGCTGATGCAGACAAGCCCTCACGATGCTGCGACAAGACAAATACTGCGGAAGCGGAATTGCCATTTAAAAACTTCGTCAAGGCCTGTCTAGAAAATACTCCTGCACCACTAGCGCCAATAATGTCTTTGGCATATAGTGCATTGACATAATCTGCGGAATCCAAGGCCAAGACGCCCCCTTTACGAAAGGCGGTTAGCTGTAAATGCGCTTTGCGGCCATCGCTTTTCTTCAAGTGAACTCTTGCCCCATTAGGGAGTGTCCACGTGTGCAAATCTATAGCTGCTACATACTGCTTCTGCTGTACAATACCTGCGGTAGGTTCTACTTCCAACAATTGGGTAGGAATCGTTACATGATCTTTCCAAGGCATTAGTTTCGCAGCATCAGCAGCTGCAAACAGCTCAGCCAGTTGGGCTTGCGTTGGCAAACTATCCCTAAGGCGCTCTGGTCCAGACAAAAGAACTACGGTATTTCCAGGCTTAAAGTAAGCTTGTAGGTGTTTCTGCAAACTCACAGAATCTATAGCTGTTAATAAACTCAAGCTCAACTCCCGACTATACTCCTTATCCAACAAGACCTCTCCGTTGAAGAAGTTGTTTTTCATACTCATCAGCATAAATCCGGGATTGACTGCTTTCTCTGAAGGAGCGCGGTCTAATTGAGCTTGATACTGTACTTTAAAATCCTGGATTTCCTGATGGGTAAAACCATAGCGAACCAAGCGCATCTGCTCTTCCAAAAACTTGCGAATTCCCAATTCAACTTGATCTTCAAACAGTACCGCGCCCCCAATAGACAAGCCATTGTGCAACAGCAGATCCGAAAAAGACATGGAAGCGCTTTTATAGGTGTTATCCAATTGTGCTAAACGATCGAAGCGCTTTTTAAGCAATTGATTCACCATCCTACGCTGCATATGCTCCAAAAAGCTAGCCTTTGAATTTAAGGGGGCAGCGACAGGTAACTTGGTAATATAACTAAAATCAATACTGCTCGCTTCCTTGTCGGTATACACCTTATAAAGCGTATCCTGATGCTCCTTCAGCATATAAGCCTCCCGTTTCGGAGCATGCTTTACATTTTTAGCTTTGGAGAATAACTTTTTAATTATTTTCTCCGTTTGCTTGACATCTTGGTTGGTCACAACTGCAATACCCATCAGCTCAGGCCTATACCAACGCTGATAAAAGTCGACAATTGTAGGTCGTTGAAAATTCCGTAATACCTCCATGGTACCAATAGGCTTCCGATCCGCATACCGCGAATTGTAAAAAATCAAGGGTAGGGTCTCATCACTCATCCGTGCATCAACTCCTTGCTTTGTACGCCATTCTTCGATAATAATCCCCCGTTCCTTCTCAATCTCTAAGGAGTCAAAGCTCAAATTAAAGGCCCAATCATAGACGATATCCAGAGCCTTATGCAAATTTTCTTTTTCTCTACTGTCAATACTGATCTTATATACCGTTTCATCAAATGAGGTATGCGCATTTAGATCAGCACCAAATTTAACCCCTAAGGACTCTAAGAAAGTAACCACCTCGTTCTTGGGGTAGTTCTGACTGCCATTAAATGCCATATGCTCTACAAAATGCGCTAAGCCACGCTGATCTTCGCGCTCCTGCAAGCTGCCCGCATTGACAAAGAGCTGAATAGCACTTTGTTGATTGCTGCCTGTACTCGGATAAATGTAATAATGAAACCCGTTCTTCAATACCCCAGCAACCAGCTTTGGATCTTGCTTCAAAGGCTGTGCCTCCGCGACAAAAAACGAAAGCAAGATAGCGCTCCACAGCAAGCCACATTTTTTTATGCTAAATCGTATCATTATATCTTGATTATTTTCAAGCTCGACTGCTTCGCATCTGGACCTGGTAGCCCTACGGTTACTTGCTTGTCATTGTTCAACAGCTTGATGGTAATCGTATTGTCCTGCAAAGGATCCACTGCATGGGAGATCCATTTTATATGGATTGGCATTTCTACAATCCCAGGTTTAAAAACAAGCGTATTGCTGGAGCTCAAAAGCTCGTAGTCAACACCTGCTTTTAGCCCATCCCCGACAATGATTTCATAGTTTAATGTTACCGGCTCAAACTGCTGCTTGGTACTGAAGTACACAGGATAAGCAACTGTCTCGTTACGGCTCGTCTGCACTTGCACTTCAGAAGCCTTATTTACGTGTATATAGAAAAATGGATGATCATAGGGCGTTGCCAATTCTTTGTTACAGGAACTAGCAAGTACTATACTCAGGATCAATCCAAAACTTAGAAATAATTTTCTCATAATGTTAATTATTAACAGTTGGATTAGGTTTTATTAAATTATTAGCGTCCAGCTCCGACTTTGGAATTGGAAGTATAAAAAGGTCATTCGGGTAGCTCAATTTACAAATACCTGTATTGCAATTAGCACCACGATCCAAAGCTGATTTATACCGCATAATATCATAGATTCTATGCCCCTCAAAAGCCAACTCTTTGCGTCTTTCATTTTTGATTATCGTCAACAGCTCTTCTGGAGACTTATAATCTACGTTTACAGCGCTCGGTTCAATAGCTTTTGCTCGAGCGATAATGACTTTTAAATCAGCGACAGCTAATTCATACTGTTTTTTATGCACGTACGCTTCGGCACGGTTTAGGTACAGTTCGGCTGCACGAAATACCTTCACGTTTACAGGCCAGTTTATATCCGTTACATTAGCACTCTTCGCGTTTTTTAAGGACATATACTTTTCCTTAATTTTATTAAATTCAAACATATCCTTACGGCTATCCCCTTCCTCAAAAAGATCTAAAAAGCTTGCTTTCGGATGCGCTAGAAAGGCATCTGAATCGGAATAAAAAGAAGACATATAATTTGGGTATCTAATCGATAGCGAAAACTGCCAAATCACCTCTGAAGAAACTTTCCAATTAAGCTGATCACTAGCTATAAACATCTCTTTGTAATTATCAGCCTTAACCAAAGGAAACTCACCACTTTCGATTAATTTGGTGGAAAGTTGAATCACTTGATCGTAATTCTCCATATATAAATGCACCCGTGAGAGAAGCGCCTCAGCTGCTTGCTGAGAAGCATAAATGCGAGATTTCTTGTCTGCTTTAGACAAAAGCTTTGCTCCACTCTCTAAATCGGCAACAATCTGCGCGTAGGTTTCCTTCATCGTTGCTCTTGCCACGCGCTCGCTTGGCAAAGGAGTCTTTAATGGAATCGGCACACCTAGGTGCGAGGCATCTGCCGTATAGGTATAATGCTGTCCATACACATTTGCCAAAGCAAAAAACATAAGACCTCGCATCACTTCTGCCTGACCTACATAAGCATCGATATCAGCTAAGCGACTTGGATTGGATGCTTTTAGAATTTTCCCTGCCTCGATAATATTATTAATATTATTGATCACCTCATATCCAGAAGCCCAGACTATTTGGGTAGATCCCAACTGATCCGTCTCATCATAGGAATAACTATAATCCGTTAGCATATAGTTTTGTGTACCACCAATGGATCTTTCCACATCATCAGCACGCAAATCTCCGTAAATACCATACTGGGATTGGAAAAACTTACCCGCTAAGCTATAGCTGCCATATAAGGCATCACGCATACCATTTACATCAGCAAAGAGTTGATCTTTCCCCATTTGCCCAATCGGCTCTACCTCTAAGAAAGAACTCCCACAAGAACTTGTGAATAAAGCACAAGCTAAAGCTGTATATTTTAATATTTTCATTTTACTTGTCTTTAAAACCCTATGTTAACACCTAAGGAATAGTTACTTACATTCGCCGCCTCGTTTATTGTATTATTAAAACCATTAGCCACATGATTACCGCTAGTGCCATACTGATTTATGTAATAGCTATAATCATTAATAGAACCTTTTTTCGTACTATATGGGGTCCATATACCAAGCTTACTCGCCATAGCCGTTACCGTGATATGCGATAGTTTTAGGCGCTTGATAAGCCCCGCTCTAAACACATAACTCAAGCTTACGTTTTCAAGTGCTAGATGCGTACGATCCATTAAGAAGCGTGTAGAGTTCATGGTTGATTGCGTAGAGATATTTGATAAACCAGGACTAGTAGCTAATTGGCCTGGAAAACGCCAAGCATTCAGGGTCTCAATGGATTGGTTGCCATTCAAGACATTTAATCCATCTAAGCCAATATTACGGGTAACCCGATCAAATGTATAGCCGCCCTTCGTGTACTTCATAAATACCGATAGATTGAAATTACCGTAGGTAAAATTATTGGTCATACCACCATAAAAATCGGGGGTAGCATGTCCGACAATCACCCGATCAGCTGTATTGTATTCCTTAGTGATATTATTATTGCTATCGTACCACATCGGAGCACCAGTAGAAGGATCCACTCCTGCCCAACGCACTAAGTACAGCGAATTCGAATTGTAGCCTTGGCGCATAATAGTCGTGGTAGAAACCTTGTCTATTCCATCGGCTAACTCCAACACCTTATTCCGGTTGAGAGATAGGATAAACGTAGAACTCCAACTAAACTTCTCACGTTTCATATTATCGGAGTTTACAGCTAATTCAAAACCTGTATTTTGGATCTTACCGATGTTTTCATAAACGCGACGGAAACCGCTAACCATAGATATGTATGTATTATCAATCATATCATGGGTAACATTTTTGTAGTACTCCGCTGCGACATTGATACGACCAAAAAGTCGAAAGTCCACACCTCCATTAAACATATTTGTGCTTTCCCATTTCAAGCCCTCGTTAATACCTCGAGTCATCACAGCACCTGTATTGTCACCATAAGTATTGGAAGCACTATAATCATAAATTCCCTTGGCATAGGCAGCTGAAAATCTAGAGTTTCCATTATTACCATAAGAAGCCTTGAACTTCAAGAAATCCATTACATTGTTTTCTGGCCAGAAGGCTTCATTACTAACTGTCCAAGCGGCACCTATCGAATTAAACACCCCCCACTTCACATCCTTTCCAAAGTTGGAACTACCATCTTTACGGTAGGTATAGTTTAGGGCATAACGTTTATCATATACATAGCCCGCTCTAGCGAAATAAGATAAAAGCGTAGATTTTGCTCTGCTGGTATAGCCTAATCGATTGTTTGCCGAGACAAAACCAGGCTCTCGAATATTATCATTGGGAAAATTAGTACCCGTCACATCTACGGAATTACGCTCTTCTAATCGAGCCTCTGTACCCAACAAAGCATCAAAATCCCCATTCCATATTACACGATTATAAACAATCGTATTGGTACTCAACACATTTAAAAGCTGACTCTCGCCTCGATAAGCCTTTCCATTAGATGATTTCCCAGTATAATTGTTCATCGAAAAATACTGATTTTCCAAACCAGCACTGTAATCTATACCATTCCGATTGATAAACTTTAATCCTTCCCAAATGTGTACCGTAGCGCCAATATTCCCTAAAAGATTAAAACTTTGCTGATTATTATCATTCATATCCTTAAGTCCAGGCATATTGTGTAGAAGATTCCCATTCGGATCGCGCTCGATATATTCACCATTTGGACCATAAGGACTCACCAAAGGACTATATTTATAGTACGAATCTCCTGGATTGAACATCTTATTTTTAGAAAATGCAGCATAGATTCCACTTTCTATACTGAGATGTTTACCGATATTCCCGCCTAAATTTGAACGCACAGCATAACGTTTGATATTATTCCCAATAGCAAGCGGCTTTTCGTTATACATATTTGCAGAAATCATGTAGTTTACAGCCGATGTTCCACCACTTAAATTTACATTATGAAAATCACTATAGCCCGTACGAAAATAAACCTCATCCCAATCGGTATTGACCGTTGTATCCAGCTTTCCCAACTCAGCCAACATCCCCATGTCCTTTATTAAGTTTAAATACTGCGGACCATTTAGCTTATTCAATCGTGTTTTAGGTCTTTTGTTAACTCCAGCACGGAAAGAATAGGATAATTTTGGCTCGCCCTTTCCTTTCTTGGTGGTAATTAAGATAACGCCATTTGAACCATTAGCTCCATATATGGTAGTTGCACTAGCGTCTTTCAATACCGTTACACTCTCAATATCACTTGGATCCAGGTAAGTCAATGGGGATATACTGGTCTGCATACCAGGAATCATATTGGTCGTACCCCCTGTATATAATGGCACGCCATCCACTACCCACAATGGCTCATTGGAAGTTGCTCCTCCGCCAGCAGAAGCATCTCCGCGAATCCGCGTGCTGTAACGTGGCCGTGCCGAACTATTGGTTCCATCATCCTGCGAACTAAACTCAACACCTGGTACTATCCCCTCAAGCAAGGCATCTAATCGAAGTAGGGGCTTATTTGCTAAGTCTTTCGCCGTCACCATATAGGCTGATCCCGTTTGATTTTCCCGAGACTCTTTAGTACCATAAGCCGTCACAATAACCTCGTCAATATAGTCTGTACTCTTCTCCAGCACGACGTTACTATTGCGTTGTAGGGCAGCAACTGAGATCTCCTGCTTTTTATAGCCTAGGTATGAAATCTCTAAGACCGTTCCTGCTGGAACCTCTAAACTGTACTCGCCTTGGGTATTGGTAGTCGTACCTTTGCCCTGCCCCTTTGCTAGAATACTTATTCCAGCTAACGCATAGGTTGATCTACCATCTAAATCATTCAACAAGATGGTACCCGACAACTTTACCACATCGCCTTGTTTCTTCACAGGCGATAGTGTGATTGTTTTATTAACAATGCTAAACGTTACATTCAACTCCTTAGCGAGCTTGTTCAAGACTGGCTCTAGGTCTTCATCTGCTAAATTTAAACTCAGCAGTTTCTTGTTGGACAGAATACTGGCATCGTAAATAAATGAATAACCAGATTGCTTTTCAATCTGATTGAGTACAGATTCTACCTGTTGGTTTTTGGCATCTAATCGGATACTCTGTGCAAAACTATTGGCTGAAGTTAAAGCAAGCAGACCTATTGTTAATAGGCTGCTAACTTTTTTTGTCACTAAATCAGCTTTTAGAAAAGACAAAGGCTTTCCAAAACATTTGTGATTCATATAATATGGGTTAATTATTTTTAAATTTCACAAAGAGTGTATCTTCCTTGAGGCGATACGTTCCTTGGGTAAGGTTGGTTAATATGGCTTGTAGGTCCTTCAGACTCGTACCTCTACTTATCTTTCCTGAAATTTTCTGGCTAGGAATCTGGGATTCAAAGACTAGCTCCAGCTTATACCAGCGTGCTAACTGCAAGAGTACATCCTCAATACCTTCTTTATCAAAATCAAAGCTTAATGCACGCCAGCCGCTATTCGAGTCGAGCGCTTTAGCTTCCACTGCGATAACGCCCTTTTTATTTAGCGCCTCCTGCTGGGGCAATAGCAAAGTCTTGGCTGTACCATCTATAAGTTCAATTTTTCCTTCAATTAGGTTGGTCTTAATAATATCCTGATTGGGATAAGCCTTAACATTAAATTTGGTACCTAATACCTTTACCTCTTGGGTTCCACTTCTTACGACAAAAGATTGGTTTGGTAAAGAGCTTACCTCAAAATAAGCTTCCCCTACTAAGTCCACTGTACGCTGTGTAGCCTTAGCGAAATCTGGTGAAAGTTTTAGTTTAGTATCGGCATTCATAGAAACCTTTGTACCGTCAGGAAGTATAAGTTTGGAGAACTGTCCCTTTTCGGTAAAGACAGCATTAATCTCCTGCGCCCCGCTTAGGGCCAGAAGGTCCACATAATAAGTCGTGTCAAGAAAATTGCTTACTTCAGCATCAAAGGCATGAACCTGTGCATTCGCATCTACAACTTGCAGGCCGCTGCGCAAGAGCGCCAGCTCGCTTGTCGCCGGATCGCTTTTCTTGCTGAACAGCATAACTGCTGCCCCGCAAAGCAAGATTACAGCAGCTGCGGCCGTATACCTCATCCATGCAATCTTCTGAATAGGCTTTCTTTTCTGAAGACTTATCCAAATCTCCTCCTTAAGCATTTCTGGACTACTATTAGCCTCAATAACAGTACTGCTGTCATCAAAACTATTGTACCATTCTTGAAAGCGTTCTTTCTCTTCCAATGAAGCCGTACCTTCATTTATCTTTATCAAGATTGCCTTTATCTCTTCCGTATATTGTATCATGTTTCGCTGTTGTACTATATATGTACATCAAAGCGAAGTATACGCACGGAAAAATTTAAAAAATGATAAAAGTTTTAAGAGTTCTTAGGAAATTTCGCAATTCTTTAAGGGCAAAGCTCAGTTGATTCTCAACTGTACGATGGGAAATATGCAACTTCTCTGCAATTTCCTTACTATTTAAATGCTCCTTCCGGGAGTAATTAAATATAATTTGGGTTCTTTTTGGAAGCCGCTCTACTTCTTGAAAAATAAGTTCTTGTAAGAATTTAGAATGCAAGGCTTCATCAATATCCACCTCCTCGACTCGATCCAAAAGGCCTAAAACAGTATTATCTACACTGGTATAACGGGCAGATTTATTAAAGTATTTAATGACCGAAAACTTGGTGGCTTGAAAAAGATAGGCCTCTAGGTTTTGAATGCCTGCAATATCTTGATGTGCCCAAATTGACAAGAAGATATCCTGTACAATATCTTGAGCCACCTCAACATTTTGAACGCGGTTATTACAGATGACAAAAATCTTGTCCCAAAACCGATCATAGAGCGCTCGAAATGCGCGTTCATCCTTAGCTTGCACTAATGCTTGAAGTTCTGAGGTAGGCAATAAACTGTAAGCGCTGGAGAGACGACTCAATTTTTCTAGTAGTTTTAAAATAATGCGTTTGCAAAATTACAACATTATTAAAGAGAAAACTACATCGTTCTAACGATTGTAGTTTAATAGCTAATAACAAGCTACAGAAGCTGTTTCTTAAAGTAAGATGTCGTATAAAAGGGCTAAAAAAGTGACCTAAAAATACGCCTATCTTTTAATTCCAAGCCAAAATCAGGAACTGACACTGGATTCCACAGCATTACAATCGTGTATCTGATAAGCACAGAACATGTGTTTTACGGAATTCAAATGCAGAAAACTATAGACTTCCAGCTAAGCCGAGTTAAACTGTATAAGCCCAGTGGTAAGCCTGTTTAGAAGGTCCGCTAAAAGATTGTATTTTACATAGTTCCGCTTGTTAGTGTAGAATTATTTTCTATTTTTGTAAAAAATACAGGGCAAACATGCCGAAAAAAGATATAAAACCAAAATATAATACCGTATACAAGCGATTTCTTAGATTTTGTACGGGGGAACATACCGGCGATGCTTTGCGTAATAGCCTCACGATTCTAATCCCTTGCTTACTGCTTTACCAGCTTGTGAATTTGCAGCTAGCAATATGCATAGGTGTAGGCATACTTTTAGCTTCGCTAACAGACCTTCCGGGGAGTCGTATGGACAAGCGAAAGTCGGCACAGTGGTGCATACTTGTCTTTGCAATTGCGACCTTCCTCACCGCATACAGCCTGTCCTCTCCCATAGGCTTAGTACTTTTTATTGCCGCAGCAGCCTTCTTAGCAACCATGTTTGCGGTGTTAGGTCCGCGCATTGCGGCTGTTGGATCATTGACCTTAATTCTGATTAGCTTTATTATAGGTCTTCCAGTTACCGATAGTGTAGCGCTTACCTGGCAGGTAAGCTTGGGAGCAAGCTGGTACTACTTAATCAGTCTTTTACTGGCTCAGTTATCCCCTTATCGTTCCCTACGCTATGCCATGCTACAAGGCTATCATAGCTTATCGATCTTGCTGCGCTGCAAAGCCTCCTGCTATAATCCGCAGATCAGTATGGAAGACTGCTATAAATCCTTAAGCAAAGTACATATTCAGGTTAGCGAAAGCCAAGAAATTGTGCGCCTACTTTTATTGCGTGAAAAGCAGCTGTTGGCTTCTGAAAAAGGGAGCTTTTGGCTCAACCGCATCTATGGCTTGATTGACTTGCATGAGCTGCTCACAGCTTTGAACCATGACTATGAATCTATCCGAGAGACCTTATCCTCAACAGGAGTTCTCCCGACTATTCAAGGGTTAATCCTGATCTTAGCCGAAGAGGTGGAAACGATTGCACATACGCAGCAGTTCAACCTGCGTAACAGCCAACTTATAAGCAATAACCAGCAGGTTAAAGCCCTTATTCTAAAAGCGGAGCAGCTACAACAAAGCGCGGAGCCTGAAGCCGCTGGCATGATCGCTGCCACAATCCAAAATATAAAAGCCATTACACTATTGATTGCGGACATACAAGCTGATGTGGATAGCTACGCTGCACAGCATCGAGTTTTAAAGGACGAAGAGTACAAAGATTTTATTCCTGCTGCCAACCAGAGCTGGAAAAATCTCAAGAAGCATCTGACTCGGGAGTCCCCTATCTTTATCTTTGCAGTTCGCCTAGCGATTCTATTTGGATTTGGGGCGGCGATAGGTCTTTTAACGCCGCATGCAGACTATGCCTATTGGATACTCCTAACGCTCGCTATTGTAGCTAGACCTAGCTTTATAAATACCAAACAGCGAAACAAACAACGTATAGTTGGAACCCTTTCAGGCATGTTAATTGGCATTAGTTTATTATATTTTATCCCCGAGGTTCCAACACTGTTGAGCTTTGCGGCAGTGGGTCTCTTTGGGTTCTTTCTTTTCAACCGCGCCAATTATATGATCAGTGTGGTCTTTATTACTATTGCTATTGTACTTGCCCTAAATAGTTATCTAGGGAATATAGAACTTATACTGGGCAGTAGGTTGATCTATACATTTGTGGGAGCGCTGTTGGCCATATTAGGCTGCTACTTCTTACCTATTGGGCAAAAGAAAGGTATGATCGCACAGGCAAATGATGTGATCTACAATAGTCAAACTTACCTGAGGATGATTGATCAATATCTAAACCATCAAACCGTGGATGGCTACAGCATTCGTATGGCCCGAAAGAAAACCCAAACTTCATTGGCTACCTTCTCAGATACCATCAACCAATTGCAGACCGAGCCGCATCTTAAACGTAAAGATTGGAGCACTTTAAACGCCTTCCATAGCCTGGCTTATCGGATTAATGCGCTGACCATTGGCTTAGCTGTAAATGCCAACAATCCCCAAGCAGAACAAAATAAACAAGTTCAATTGCAGGAGCGTGCCATCAATATAGATAGCTTATTACGCGAACTTCAAGCACAAGCAAGCAGCTTATAAGCGTCCGAGGTATAAACTAAAGTTTATCCTGCAAAGCGAATCTTGTACACGAAAAAAAGCAGTCCGAGGACTGCTTTTTAAATTATATTTAAGGAAAACTAATAGGCTAAAACCTTGACTTCTGTTCGTCGATTCGCTTGATGTTCATCTTCGGTACAGGCTACCCCATCCGCACAACCATTTACAAGCCTACGCTCCCCATAGCCTTTAGCCTGTAACCTTTCTTTGGCAATACCTTTACTAATAATATAATCTACAGCTGACTTAGCCCGACGCTCGGATAGCTTCAAATTGTATTTATCAGCTCCACGACTATCTGTATGACTAGATAATTCAATGGCTAAGCTTGGATTTTCAGCCATAACATAAACAATTTGATCCAAGACTAAGGCTGCATCCTTCCGAATTTCGTCTTTCCCAAAGTCGTAATAGATATTCTCCAAAACAAAGCTTATGCCCTTCTTGTTGACTGCTTGCAATTGAAAGTTCACTGCGAGGGTGGTATCCCTTCTAATATTTAAGGCAGGTACGAGCAAGGAGTCCGACATAAAGCCCTCTTTTGAAACCAATACTTTATAGGCCGTTTTTCGTTCAAACTCATAATTGAAGGCCGTCCCTTCCACGTCGAAATTAGCTAGTAACTTGCCCGTTGCAGTAAATACTTTCACCTTGGCACCTGCCAATGTAGCATTCCCCTTGTCAAATACTTGAGCCTTTAAATAGACTTTAGCAAAGTTGGGCTTGGTGTAAATAAAGGAGTAAATATCATCATAGCCCACACCACCTACGCGGTTAGAGGATAAATAGCCATACTGTTGATCTTCATCATCGGCACTTACCACAAAGGCAAAATCATCCGCCGAAGAATTTATTGGATACTTTAGGTTAATCCTATTGCTAAAATTAGCTTTTTGCCCTACTACCTTAAAGATGTCTAATCCCCCCATGCCCGCATAACTATTGCTCGAGAAATACAAACTGTCTGCAAATACGGATGGAAACAATTCATCCCCAGCTCCATTAATTTCAGGACCAGCATTTTGCGGCTTGCCCCAGGTACCATCTGCTTGAAGTTCACTATACCAGATATCCACAGCCCCCTTACCACCAGGCATGTCAGAAGCATAGTACAAGACTTTCCCATCCGTACTCAAGGTAGCATGCCCAAGCGAATAGTTCTGCACATCATTGTATGGAAAAGCTTCCGCTCGCCAGGTATCCCCTTGCTTCTTATAGATCACTAACTCCAAGTTATACTTCTTGAAACGCATCCCATCTCGCTTCACCTTTTCTGTAGCACTGCCCATATAGGTACGGGTAACATATAAAACGTCCTGCGCCTCATTGCTTGCAACTGGTCCTACATGGTATTCTGCTTGGTTAAAAACAGCATCCATTAAAAGGGGATATTTAAGCGATACAGCATCCTCATCCCTACTTGCAGAAAACAATTTAGAATAAGCCTTGCCGGTCATGCCACTTACCTTTAGAGAGGTTAGGGCAGGTTCCGCTGTATACAGAACCCCGTTGCTTAAGGGAAGAACCCCAAACTCAGCCAAACTCGTATTTATAGCCTTTTCATTACTAATTGTATGATCTGTAGGCTTAGCAAGCCAAAGCATTGCAGAGTCACAGCCCGCTATAAATACATTAACATCTGTGCCGCTCGGAAAGCGTTGCTTATAAAGCTGGTAGCCATTTTTGGCCGCTTCGTACTTCCCATTAATCTTTAAGAGATGCGCATAATTCAAAACGGACTCAGCATTACTCGCCTCTGTGCTATTTAACTTTGCTAACCATTGTTCAGCAAGCTGATATTCATTTATTTGAAAATAAGCATCAGCTACAATCTCCATTTCCTTGCTGGATAAACTTTTTCGCTCTTGCACGCGACTGTATATGTCAGCTGCTTTAGCATATTCTCCCGCTAAATAAAATTGGTAGGCACGATCAGCCAAACTAGCTTGCTCTTGGGCCTGTACTGGTGTCGCTGTAAAAACAACAAGTGTACAGGCTATGGTATAAATTAGTTTTTTTAACATTATCATTCAATTTAGCTTAGAAGAAACGTGGATTCTTAAACTGTTTAGCACCCCTTTGTCCAAAAGTTAAACCAAGCGTTACCTCATGAGTTCCCCCTTGAGATCCGCTCATTTTATTTAGCATAGCATCATAGGAATAACCGATACGAAACTTTTCATTCACGTAAAACTGTACGATCCCGGTAATGGCATTTGTAGCACTTAACTTATCCGCAGACTGGGATGCATAGGTCCGCTTAAAGACCTTAGCACGCGTGCGGTATCCAGCGCCTATCCAAAACTTCTTATTAAAGACCAACATTGCATTTAGATCTAAGGTAGTGGGGCCTTTAAAGTCCTCCTTTAATAGCATACTTGGACGTATGTGAAAGCCTTCATCCACTTCAAAGAGCGCACCCGCAATAAGGTATCCGGAAATGGTTCTATACAAGCTCTGGGTCGTATTTTGATTAAAACGATAATCGGAACCAGAATCCGTGCCATTAAATAGATCTTGAACTGATGCCCCCACATACCACTTTGGGGTATAGAAGTAAACCCCCAGTCTAATGTCAGGCACTATATCCGAGATCATCCCTTCGGGCAATACCTGATCATTTCCCTGCGTCGTCGTTATCTTGTTTCCATCTAGTCCGTACTGCGTAAAGCCTGCTGCAACCCCCAAGCTTAAACGCTTGGTATCATCATCATCCAATTGAAGACGTAGTGCATAGTTTGCATAGAACGATATGGCCGACTGTGCCCCTAGCTTATCAGCCGTGAGATTCATCCCCACCCCATGCCGCTTGCTATAAGGATCAGCTACCCCATCTATAGAAATTGTCCCTGTCTTAGGAGCACCTTCCCAGCCTGTCCATTGACTACGCAAAGCCATTTGTGCAAACCATTCCTCCTTGTAGCCTGTATAAGCAGGGTTTACACTCATGGAGTTAAATGTATATTGTGTAAACTGAATACTCTGCTGGGCTTTAGTTTTTTCAAAGCCTAGACAGCCCGCTAGGATCATGATTGCATATTTTACGTATCTCATGCTGTTATCATTTACTTAAATAATAGATAGATCAATTCTAGTTTCGCTTGATTAAAACTGAACCTTTTAACACTTCTTTCTTACCTGATTTGCTCGCTTCAATAAAGTAGAAGTATGTGCCTGCATTTAAGCCGGTACCATTCCACTCATTGTTGTAGTTATCATTGCTATACACTTCATTCCCCCATCTATTGATAATCTTCAAGCTTACCTTATCGTAGGCCTCTAGCCCAAGAATAAAGAAGGTATCATTTGTATTATCATTATTCGGTGTAAATGCATTTGGAATAATCAATGGATTATCAGCGATTTTCACGCGTACTTCAGCTTCATTACTCCATTCTCCTTTGATATCCTGTACCCTGTAGCTAAATACATCAGTTCCTGAAGCATCTTTATTCGAAGTATAGCTGATCGTACCATCGATATTAGCGGTGGCAGTTCCTGCAGTAGGCTGTTTTACGAGCATTACCGTAGCCGGGTTTATAGCCCATAAGGTAACCTCGTCATTTGCCAAGACTTCAATCACAATCTTGTTGGCAGCCTTTGCTTCGGCCTCGTCATCATTGGCTTGGATACGCGGAACTACAACAGGAATAGGATCTGTGTCATCCTTATCATCCTCAGGGTCCGTACCAAACTCCTTGCCTGGTCTCCATACCGAAACCCCATTGCTCACCGTAGCTCCAGCAGTCTCCTCGACCTGTGCTGTTACCTTCACAACAATAAGCCCACCTACGGCTACCGGAGCGGTCGTCATCACAATTGCATTATTCCCATTGGCATTGATCGTAGCATTATTACTACTAATCATAAAGTCAACAATACGCAAGCCTTGACCTGGGCGCTCAGTAAGATGAATTGTTTTACCTTTCTCAATAACTGAAGGTCCATCATTTTTCACCTCAATGGTAAATGTGGTGCTTTCTCCAATCTTCACAGTAGTCTGATCTGCTTTCTTTTTAACTGAAAGCTTCGTCTCGTAGACTACAGGTATTTCTGGTGTTTTATCCTCATCATCCGGTGTCTCGGTAACGGGCTTCTCTGGTCCCCAAACCTTGATACCATTGCTAATGCTTACTGGTGCATCCGCAGCTACTGTAGCACTTACCTTCACCACGATCGTTCCAGCAATAGCTACACTTTCAGTAGCGGTTACCGTAGCTGTATTGCCCGTTCCAAGCACTGTTGCGTTCTTGGAAACAACCTCATAGCCTGTGATTGTCAAGCCTGCACTTGGCGCTTCTCCTAGTTTAATCGTTCTGCCAATTGCCAATGCTGCTGGACCATTATTCGTTAAGGTTATTGTAAAGCTTGTCTGTGCGCCTGCTTTAACAGACAATTCATCTGCCTGCTTAGTCACACTGATTACATTAGCCACTTTGAAGTTTGCGGTAGCTGGGCTGCCTGCAATATCCTTGGTATCTACTAACGCTGCTACAACGACTTCACCTGCCTTGGTAGAGCTAACCTGCAGTACAGCTACTCCAGCTGCATCTGTAGTCAGGGTCTGCGCAGTGGAGCTACCATCTGGATGGTTAATATTAAATACAACATCTTGGTTGGCTATAGCATTACCATTCTTGTCGACTAGTGTTGCTGTAAACTCATTGTAGTCTACCCCATCTGCTATCGCATTGTCTTTCGTAACAACTAGTTTGGACTTCGTATGGTCAACTGCACCTGCAATAAAGGTTACAATAGCAGGACTATTTATAGTTA
>JASLCA010000129.1 GCA_030146225.1 Sphingobacterium sp.
AAGAGCTATAACTATCCTTCCCACCTTGAGCAAAGAGCACAGGTATCTTTACTCTATCCGCATGAAAAACAGGTGAATTGGCCTTAAACATATCATACTCCTTTATGGGATTGCCAATAATATTGTAAAACAGCTTCACATACTGCTGTTGATAAGGAGGAATCTCCTTGAGGTATGTAAACAAATTGGTATAACCGGACATAGATATGGCACATTTATAAAAGGAAGAATTATAGGTCGCCGCGTGTAATGCGGAATACCCTCCAAATCCCGTGCCCATTATGGCTACCCTATTTTTATCTACAACTCCCTGATGGATTAACCAGGTCACGCCATCAATAATATCTGTCTGTATCTTGCCGCCCCACTCTTTAAAGCCCGCAGCCCAGAACTTCTTGCCATAGCCAGCAGACCCCCTATAATTCAGTTGAAATACCAGGTATCCACGGTTGGCCAAAAACTGCACCTCGGCATCATAATTAATACTCTCTCTACGATAAGGACCATCATGCACCAAAACAACTACCGGCAGGTTCTCACTAGCTCCTATAGCCGGATAAGTCAGGTAACCATGCAAGGTAAGCCCATCTCTACTCTGAAAGCTTATTGGCTGCTTCGGAGAAAGCGTTACTTTACTTAACTTGGAATTCATCTCTACCAACAGAGTAGCCTCTTGTTTTTGGGTATCATAATGATAAATCCCGCCAGCATTTACATCGGTATAAACCCGAACGATCCAGTTTTTATTCAGATTATCTGTGTCGAGTATATCTATCTGCTTAGTCTTAAACTTAGCTGCAAGCTTATTATAATCTGCTTCAAAGGCTTTATCAAAGAAAGACTTTACATTTTTATCAATCGTATAAGAACTATAAAGTAAGGTCTGCAAATGGGTAGAGTAGCCTGGGTCTTCTAAATCGACCAATGAATTACTATAAATCACCCGCTCTTCCTGCCCCGTAGCCGTATTATACTCTACCAAAGCCAACTTATCCCGATTATCATTGGACAGCGCGTAAATATTGGTCAGGGAGTTTTTAACATAGCCTATGGGTTCAATCAAGGTCTGGTAATCCGTAATGGCAACCTGCTTAAATGGATCCCTTTCGTTGGCTCTATAGAGGATGCTCTCTTGCACACTATCGCTGGTAACAGCTAGTCGTACCTTGCCGTCAGGGGATGGAAACCAGCTGGAGATATTCCCTGGATTTTGGGTTACAAGCTCTGGCGTATCGCCATTTAGAAATATCTTATATAGATCAAAGACAGTGGAGTCACGGTTGTTTAAGCTTGCCAAAAGATAGTCGCTGCGCATTTGCTGCGAATGCAACCAACGCAACTTAGTCTTTTGGGTAGGCAGTAATTGATGCATCGCTTCGTCAGCTACTGAAATAGCAAAAATCCGCAAGCTGTCAGTATTGGATTGGCTATTCGAAAAGACAATAGTAGAATCCGAAGCCCAGAAAAAATACTGGACATTCATAGCCGATTGATAAGTCAGCTGCTTGGAGTTGCGCTTATCCTGCAGATCTAAGACAAAGACATTCTTGCAATGGTCATCCATTCCTAAATAAGCGATCTTCTGTCCATCAGGAGACAGCTTAAAGCTTGATTTATCAGGCTTCACAAAGAAGTCCTCAATGGGTATCAATGCATCATCCTTCAACTTTTTTCCACATGAAACTAACACACAGGCCAAGCAACCAATAAAAAAGCAAAGTGAAAATCTAATCATATACTATTCTTCTCCTATTCTCCTTTCAAAGATTGTTAATTTTTAACGACTTTTAACAAATGCAACCTTAATTTTACAGGATCGCTTCAATATGTCGGTAACTAAGTATGCAGACAGGAAAAGGTTTTTTTTTGTACTTTTGCATATGATTTTATATAATGTTTCCATAATTATTGAAGATAGCAACCATGATCAACTCCTGGATTGGTTAAAAGGTAGCCTTCGTGAAAACAGCTATCAAGCGAAATTCCTTAAGATGATCGACAGTCCGCATGAGGGCACAACCTACTGCATACAGGTCGTTGCAGATACCGAAGAGGTAATCAACAATTTTCAACAGGATATTTTAGCAGATTTACAAGCCTATATTGCCACGAGTCATCAAGAGAAAGCCTTTATCTTCGACAGCAAAATGCAATATATGTCGATTGACTAAAGCGCTTATTTCTTGCCTGCATCTTCATCCTGATAAGCAGGATTATAACTAATCTTTGGCGTCAAGTAATGTAAGAGGACTAAGCGTGAATAACGCAAGTTAAAAGGCGCAAAAGCAAAGATGGCCAGAAAGAGTACAGCGACGTAAAGCCATGGAGACTCACTTTGAGTAAGCATGGCTGTCGCTAATCCTAAGCTCACAACCTCAGCCACAGAAAAGGCATAACTCACATACATAGCAGCATAAAAATAGCCAGGCTCAATTTCGAACTTCAATCCACAGTGTGGACAGTGCTCGTGCATATGTTGCTTCTTAAAGCCGTATACCGGCCCTTCAAACATCTTCCCAACCCTACACCTAGGGCACTTGGATTGCAGCAGCGCAGTGAACCTTGACAGGGCCATATCAGATGCTATTTATCAAATGGTGAAACAGCAGGCACGTTGTTCTTCTTGTATTTCTTATACCAAAGTATGCCCATGCCAATGGCAATTAGATAAGGAATTGCCAACAAGAATATTATCCCATCATTCAGGCCCTTACCTTGAGAGTTATCCCCCTTTGTACTATTCTCAGCAGTTAGCGAACACATAGCACATTGCGCTGAAGCATCATGTGCATACAACATCGCTACAGCAACTATAGCGAATACAACCAAAAGAGGCAAATATT
>JASLCA010000163.1 GCA_030146225.1 Sphingobacterium sp.
ATTTAATCGTTGGATTGATAACAACCAAGGCCCCTAGACCATCCCAAAGATTGTCCAAGGAGAACAAGCCTTTTCTATTATCAATAGCCGGTTGAAAACGCGGCTGAACCCATGAACGCCCTAACTCCAAGGTATAGGGCATATAGTCCTTTATAAAGGTTTCCGAAAAGTCAAAATAATGTGCAGTTGACAAGTGTACCTTGCCCTGCGGATCAATGGCATCCGCACATCTAATAACCCTATAGCCCGCAATAATCTCTTCCTCTTCAGGATTCCATGCGATAAGTTGATCATAATTGTGTGCAGAGGTATCATTCTCATCAATATCCAATGCCAAGCCTGTGCCGCCGCCAGCTCCCCGAAAGGTAAGTTCTCGTAAGCGACCAATCTCTTGCATAATATTGGGCGCAGTATGATAGTTTACTAGGTAAACCTCATTATTGCCATTATTTGTATACCGTACAAAAGCTTCCTTGGTAAGTTCAGCCTTTATTAATTCTCTATCTATTGGTGCAATTATTTCTTGCATAAATTATTTTTTATCCCCCATACTATAAACAATCGCTCGCACATCGCTAGCCCAATCCTTCTCGCTTTTTGATTGATCAAAATCCCTGTAGGAAATACGCTCCCCAATGCGGATCGTAACCCGTTGACCTCGCTGCGAAAACATTTCATCAGGCAAATATAACATCTCTAGATTAACCTTAAGTCCTAATCGCTCCCGAAGTCTAGCTAAATTATAGAAAAAATTGGAGTTTCTACCTTCAATATACACTGGAACAACATCCCTTTGGTATTTTTTTGCCTTGGCAATAAAACTTTTCTTCCACTCTAGATCTGCTACCTTCCCATTTATCTTTCTAGAAACCAAGCCCGCAGGAAAAATCAACAAGGCATTATCCGAAGCATAGGCTTGATCAATGGCTAAGATCCCGCTCTTGGCTTGATTGCCAACTTTATTAACAGGAACAAATAGCGGCTCTAAATTACGGATATTAAGCAGGATATCATTTACAAGGAATTTCACATCCTTTCTATACCTCCCGATTGCTTGCATAATTGCGATCCCATCAAGTCCTCCCAGGGGATGGTTTGACGCAAAAATAACGCTATCATCTAATGGAATCTTATCCCCTCCTTCTAATACAACTTCAACTCCTAAGTAATCAATTAAATCATTTACAAAGTCCAAGCCATAACGGTCTTTAAACTTTGTCATAATATGATTAATTTCCTTTTCGTGTATTATCCGTTCCAAATAATTTATCAGGGGCTTAGGAATCCATTTGGCCAGCTTTGGGCTTTTCTTATGAATAACATTGCGTACCTGAATAAACTTTACATGCCCGTCTTCATTCATTTTTTTTACTGCGTATCTATTTTCCGACAATATGCAGTAAAATTAAGTAAAATTAAATTTTAATGCAGTATAAAGTTGTTTCGAGTTAAAAAATAGTTCGATTCATTGAATATTTTTTAAATTAGCCTAGATTAAGGATAAACCGCTTCTTTGGTCCGTTTCAAAGAAGAAGAAAACAGGTTGTTTGTATTTAATAAATCACATCTAAAAGAATTCATTATGTACATCGCTGAAGCTTGCTCACAAATTGAATACGATATCGCACTTACCGATAGTATAGGCTACGCCTTAAACAAGATGAATGACCTGCATAGCAGTCAACTTGTGGTGCTCCATCAGGAGGCCTTCCTAGGTGTAGTTACGGAAGAGCAGCTATTAAATGCGGAAGACGAAGAGCAGAAGCTGGATCAACTTCAAGCCCAATTCAAATTCCTATACCTCTATGCTGACCAGCATGTGTATGATGCCCTACAATATATGACTGCCCATCAACTGAGCCTACTCCCCATTATGGACAAGGACAACAAGTATTTGGGGGCAGCTACCGCAAACGACCTGATGCCGCTGCTGAATACCGTACTGGGGAATGAAGAGCCCGGAGCTATCATTGTCTTAGAACTCGGCAAGCTGGACATCTCCTTTACACATATTGCGCATCTTGTAGAATCCGAAAACATGCGCATACGCAGCACTGCAATTCGTGAGATTCCAAACAGCACAAAGGTGGAAATGACCTTGCGATTGGACAAGCAAAACATTGCTAACCTGGTCGCTACCTTATGGCGCTATGACTATACCGTAAAGGCAACCTTCAATGACGGAAGCCCAGATTCTGACATTAAAGAACGCTATGACATTTTGATGAATTATTTAAATTTATAAGAATAAACTATTTTTTATCATCTTTGCAAGAAGTTTTCGGCAAATTAGAGGCCCATGCAAGAAAAAACCATCGCCATATATGGAAGAGAGTTCAATGCTTCCGTTCTTCCTTATGTAAAGCAATTGTTTTCGTATTTAAAAGAAAACAATGTACAGGTCTACGTACATTCAGATTTTTACACCTTTCTAAAAAAACAATTAGATTGTCCAAATAACTGGCTGCTCTACTATACCCATAAGGACCTTCCAGCCAACATCCTCTTTTTACTAAGTTTAGGAGGCGATGGCACCATGCTCTCGGCCGTCTCCCAAGTTCGGGATTCAGGCATCCCGATTGCTGGGATTAACTTTGGTCG
>JASLCA010000166.1 GCA_030146225.1 Sphingobacterium sp.
CATGTACAAAAAAGATATTTCCGGCATCCCCAAAAAGATTGCCAGCAGGATCAATTACCCGCACGAATATCTCTTTGTCGCCTTTACGAGCAAGGGGATTGTCGGCAATGGAAAAAAGCACTTGCAATTTATCTACACGCCTAGCCTTGGTTTCAGTTTCAGCAATATTTTTCTTGGACACTGCCACTCCAATAACTTGGATATTAGAAACCTTAAGGGCTGCTGCAGTGGTAACTTTATCTTTGAGTACGTTGTTTTCTTCAGAAAGCGAAGAAACTTGCTTGTCGGTAGCATTTACCTTTTGAGAAAGGTGGGCATTCTCCTTAACAAGCAGCTCATTTTTAGTTTTAAGCTCATTCAGGCTCAGCCGAAGGTCAGAGACATCTCCTTTCAGTCTACCTACCTCTCGCTTGGCATTCGTAATATCGTCATCCGTAATGGTCTGGGCATCTAGCTTCTTACGCAAATCCCCAATAATTTCACGAGCACGCAATTCAGAGCCCTCCAATTCAGCATTCAAATCTTCGCCTTTCAGGACAATAAGATTGTCCAATTCAGCTTCAATACGATCGATCTCAATTTGAAGGTCTTGTTTTTGTATAGCAATTGTATACAATTTCTCACCAGAAGACTTATACTTAATATAGAAGTAAACATTGGTCGCCAAAAGCGCAACGATAGCAATTACAAAAAAATAGATCTTAGAATTATCTCTTTTCTGTTGATATTCATTTACTTCCTGCTCTATATCTTCAGGAATACTTATATTTTGACTGTCTTTTTGATTCTGCATTTTTTTCAACATCTACCAAGCCCAACAAAACTTTTCATAGCTTTTCAATGTTTAAACAAAAACTATTCCAATGCTACCAAATTGCAGTGATATTCTACTTCTATTCAAAATAATTCATTATCGAGAAACCACCCTTCTTCAAATATTCTTCTTTTCTCATTAAATGTAAATCTGAATTCACCATCTCTGCTAAGAGCATAGGCAGGTCATACTTTGGCTTCCAGCCCAATTTGGTCTGCGCCTTCGTTGGATCACCAATTAACAAGTCTACCTCCGTAGGTCTAAAATATTGTGGATCCACTTTCACGACAGTCTGTCCGAGCTTAATATTTTCGACAGGAATATTTAATTCGCGCAAGCGCTCTTCATCGCGATCAATTATAACCCCTTTTTCAGCTTCATCCTTGCCACTAAACTCCACCTCAATACCCAATTCGGCAAAAGCCATCCGCACAAAGTCGCGAACCGTAGTTGTCACCCCTGTTGCGATTACAAAGTCCTCGGCCTTATCCTGCTGTAGCATTAACCACATTGCCTCCACATAATCCTTGGCATGTCCCCAATCCCTTTGGGCGGAGAGATTGCCTAAGAAAAGTTTATCCTGTAAACCCAGGGCAATCTTGGCCACCGCTCGTGTAATCTTACGTGTTACAAAGGTTTCACCACGCACAGGGCTTTCATGGTTAAAGAGGATCCCATTACAAGCATACATGCCGTAGGCCTCTCTATAGTTGACCGTTATCCAATAGCCATACATTTTAGCTACCGCATAAGGACTTCTTGGATAGAATGGGGTTGTCTCACTTTGGGGCACTTCCTGCACCAAGCCATATAACTCCGAGGTGGAGGCTTGATATACCTTGGTTTTATCTTTTAAGCCCAATAAACGTACGGCATCTAAAATCCGCAAGGTACCTATACCATCCGCATTAGCCGTATACTCAGGCGTATCAAAGCTAACTTTAACATGGGACTGTGCGGCAAGGTTGTAGATCTCATCCGGTTGAACCTCTTGAATAATACGAATCAGATTACTAGAATCCGTTAAATCCCCATAGTGTAAGATAAAGTTCCGCTGGCTTAAATGCGGGTCTTGATACAAATGATCAATTCGATCCGTATTAAAAAGAGAAGAACGTCGCTTCAATCCATGCACGATATAGCCCTTTCTTAATAGAAACTCTGCTAGATAAGCGCCATCTTGACCAGTAATCCCTGTTATAAAGGCTACCTTGGGTGTATTTAAATCCATATTATTCAATAATACACAAAGTTAATAATTTTTAGAGCTTTTCTATACCGCAAGGCTATTAAAACAAATAAGCCACGTAAAGAGAAAGACTTTAAACTCGAGTTTAAAACTATCAATTAGAAACCATGAATCCTTTTACTCAAAATAAAAGTTAGCATTGCTCCTATAATTAATCCAATAATATCCATTAGATCAAAAGTACCAGGAATAATATCAAGCATCTGCAGCGTCTCCACAAACAAATAAAGACTTAGGACAAGCAAGATATCTTTGAAATAAGTAAAGATTGGTTTATTCCGAACCAATAAATTTAAAAAATAGATCCCTGGGACAAAGATGAGGTTATTTCCTGCATCTGCTAAACCAAAATCTTTAATATGATTAGCATAAGCAAATGGTCTATAAATAGAATTAAGTAAATAACCAATTAGCAAAAAAACTAGGGTAATAAAAAAGTATAATCTTTGCATACTAAAATTTCAAAAAAATATAGTGAGAGAAGCTCTCTCACTATGAATTAAGATTAGGGTCTGGCTCCACCATAATGTCCAAAAATTGTATTTCGATCTGCAGCATAAGCAATGGCATTCCCATTCTCAAAAGACTGAGCAACAGCTCCTATAATGGAACCTATTCCATAATACAACCATTCAACAATCGTTTTCCCCCCAGTAACATCAATCATCTCATCAGGAGACATATCGATTAAAACTTCCTTTTTTAAAATTTTCATATCTTATCTCTTTAATTTATTTCTAGCATCATTATACCCTTCGTTTAAAGCATCAACCATATTTCCATAATTATTAATCGATTCAAAGATAAATCCACCTATAATTACACTAAAAACACCAGCAATAATATGTGGTAAAACACCACCTTCTACATGAATCATTTCGCTAAAACTCAACGCTTCGAGCGCATTATTTTGAATATTTATTTTATTCATTCCATAACTAAATTAACACCTTTATCCCTACTCTTTTACAGGTTTTTCGGAAGCACCTTGTTAATAATAATTGATCAACAGTACTAATTTAGATTCGTTCAATGCATAAAAAAAGCATTGAATGCTTTTTTTAAAATAAAGGTTGCATCAGGACTACTTTTATGAGCAAAAAAAAGAGGATGACCATCTTTTACAATGGATACATCCTCTTCATGTATAAGTACGAATTCGTTTATTCTTGAATTCTCGAGAAATTGAAAACTAAAAATCCAGAACCATTATCCAAAGGAATAGGCATGCGCATCACTAGAGATTGCCCATCAGAATAGGAAAGATCCAGACGATAACCGGTAGTTACGTTTTGGGCTTTCTCGCCAGCATAGATTTTCTTAAACTGGAACTGTGGGTATTGTCCTGCCGCTTGTGCATCATATACAGACCATACAATTGTACGAACCGCGCCATCAGCACAAAGGGTTCCCGTAGCATTAAAGCTTATGCTCCCTTTAAAATTACCACCTGGAAGATTCCATACACTCCCGATAAAACAATCCACTGGAGCTTCATCTAGAATGTTTTTAATGGTATAGGCCGCAGGAATATTTTCTCTATCTACAGAGTTTAATACCCATTTACCTTTTAGTCCACTTTTCCACTGCGATGCAGTAGGACCTTCAACACCTGTTGAAACGGATCCATTTGTAGGTCTTTTCTGTGCACCACATGAAGCTAACACAATGATTGCCACAACCATCGTCACTATGGAGAAGATATGTTTACGCATAATATAAAATTTAGTTTTTTTTATTTTGACTATATTCGCAAATATAAGAACTTTGTCTCCATGAACGCTTCCAAAAATCATACCACAAGCAAATTTACTGCGAAAGCAGTCTTACGGTTGATTCTAATTTTAATGCTAGCGCCAGTCTTTTTCTACTTAAGTCAGGATAAAGCGCAGCTGCTAGGCCATGTAGTATTTCCCAATAAATTGGCACTTATAGCGCCCCTTATGCTCTTATTGATTTTTGTGGTGCTATTGATCTTAGTCCTCAAGAATAAATACCAAAAGATTGACCTTAATTGGTTGTTTGTCTTAAACGGCATCTTTCTAATCCTTTACCTTATCCTGCTGTTTACCCGTATATTTCCTATCTTGTAGGCATAGCCATTGAATAAATAATGACGAAAAAAAAATATTGGCCATTTTTAAAAAACGTATTTAAAGTAACCACCACCTTTGCTGCGCTGTATTGGGTATCGACCAAAATATCCTTACAAACCCTGCAAGAGGCCTTTCAGAAGTGTAATCCCTGGTATTTACTTTTAGCATTGTTGTGCTATATAATCTCTCAGATTATCGCCTCTTCTCGACTTAACAGCTTCTTAAAGGTGGTAGGCTTACATGTCAGTGAACGCTATAACCTGCGACTCTATCAGTTGGGCTTATTGTACAACTTCTTTCTTCCTGGAGGGATTGGTGGAGATGGCTATAAGATTTACTTCCTACGGAAAAACCATCCGATTAAAGGTAGAAAAATCTTAACAGCAGTCTTCTTTGATAGACTGAGTGGACTTTGGGCACTTACCGTAATTACAGGCTTTCTAATTATGTTTATGCCGAGGCTATCGATCCCCAATAGCATTACGATCAGTGTCTTAATAGTAGGGACACTTACCTATGTCTATTTCCTACATCTATTTTTCAGACCATTTGTCGCCAAGTTCCTGATTACGCACTTAAAAGCACTAGCAGTACAGGGCTTTCAAACCTTGAGCGCCATAGCAATCCTATATGCCATGCATTTTGATGGTAAATTTTCCCCCTATCTGTTGATCTTCCTCTTGTCTTCTTTAGTGGCAATTGTACCTTCAATTTTAGGTGGACTGGGCTTGCGAGAGTCTTTAATGTCATTTGGAGCAGTATACTTTCAATTGGATGCACATCTAGCAGTTTTGATCTCCGTAGTATTTTATATGATTTCCCTGGTGGTGGCATCCTCCGGAATTTATTATATCTTTCGACCCCAAAGGCTTGGTGCGGACAAACTGCCCTCACCAGCAGAGGTAGAAGAAGCATTAGCAGAAAACAACAAATAAGATGGCAAATATTATTATTACCGGGGCGAGTAGCGGTGTTGGCTTTGAGGCAGTATTAGACCTTACAGCCAACAAAGACAATCATGTGATTGCCTTGGCTCGCTCAGCAGACAAGCTGCGGAAGTTGCACGAAATTGCAAGTTCCTTAAATCATGATGGTGGAAAGCTGTATCCAGCACAGTTTGATATTGTCTTTGACGATTATCAAAGCTCCCTAATTCCTTTTGTACGCTCCAAGTTTGAGACGGTAGACATACTGATAAACAATGCCGGAGCATTGGTAAATAAGCCCTTTATGGAAACCTCAATGGAGGATTTCGCACATATGTTTCAATCCAACTTCTTGGGACATGTCAATATGATTCAAGCTATAGCTCCACTTATGAACAAGGGGGGACATATTGTGAATATCAGCAGTATGGGTGGCTTTCAAGGCTCTTCTAAATTCCCTGGGCTCTCGGCCTACTCGGCAAGTAAGGGTGCACTAGCGACGCTAACAGAATGCCTAGCTGAAGAGTTTAAAGCGCAAGGCATCAAGGTAAACTGCTTAGCCTTAGGCTCCTCCCAGACAGAGATGTTTGAGGCGGCCTTCCCAGGCATGGAAGCGGGCACTTTAGCCTTTGAAATGGGCAGATACATTGCAGAATTTGCACAAAATGGGCATCAATACTATAATGGTAAGGTCTTACCCGTTGCTAACAGCACGCCCTAAGTTATAGGATAAGCTGGGCTATAATCAATAAGCAAACAATGGCTATTGCGTCCAGCTTATGCTTTGAATTACTGACATACCGAAGACCAGTTACCAGAAAGACAAGGTAATAAATCAACATTGCGACTAAAAGCAAGCCATAGACACTCAGAAAAAATACGGCTGTTTTAGGCATACTGGCTAGCGTTAGATCCCCCATCGCGAGCGATCTTTCTATCATTAGCGAGAGGTCTTTTATAAATTCCAATCCTGTACTCAGGGTAATCAGGTAAATAATTATACGAGCAGTTGCACAGACGACAAAAGCATCAATCAATCGGATAGGCAATTTTCGGAACAAGGCATAGACATAATAGAATAGCGCCATGGTAGAGATCGCAGAAAGATTAGTAAGAAGGTTTTGAAAGAAACTGACCTCCTGACCACTCCTGGCTCCTATAGCCCCTTGAAATGCTATTCCTTGGAGAATAGCATACCAGCTAATTAGCAAAGTGCAGACGAGCGATACGCTCAGCAATACGCGGGCTGAAAAATCTACAAAGGGATTTTTAAGGATGTCAAATCGACTATACATCTGCTTGGGCTTGTTTAAGTTGTGCGATAATAGCTTTTAACTCCTCAGGTCGCTGCGTACCGATTAATACTTTGCGCCGCCCATCCTTAAATTCCAGCTGCAAGCCGTAGAGACCGCGCGTGGTATAAGCTACTCCAGATCCGCCAATCCGTAAGCCCCAACCGCCATATTCGAAAAGGGAGTATTTCCGAACATTAGCGGCTTCAATGCTAGCCCATGACCAATGCTTTTCCTTCCATATAAAAGGAACAAATCGCAGATAGATGCCCTTTTCATCGATCCGAGTTCGCAGCCGAATGCTAAATAGAAATAGGAAGACAGCAAGGGCAATCCACAAGCCAGGATTACTCCAATCCAAATCTTGAAAAGACCTGATGCCAGATAAATAGATGCGAAGCGCAACGAGCAAAATAAGCAACCCGACTAACCACTTATAGATAAAGCGTTGACTTTCAAAAAAAATAGTTTTACTGTTCATAGCGATATAATTTAGGTTCTATAGACATGCTGCGGGTACAGCAATTTTTATTTATGCTTAGCAGGAGTTGATGGCTCATATGTTTTGATTTTTTGAATTAAATCATCCAATTTATTACGTACCGTGGGATAGCTTTTCCCCAATTGACTGGCCATCTCCTTAAGACTGCCAGAATTGAGCAAAAATTGTAAGACAAAGTCTTGCTCTTCCGCATTGAGCTTCATCAACAAGGGCAAACTATAGCGTCCAGCAACTTCCGTCTCACAATGCTTACAAACTAATTTAGCCACTGAAAGCTCTTCTTCACAACTTGGACATTTAACAGGCAGCTTCATATATACAATATTAATATAAACAATATTAATAAATAATTTCATTAAATTAAAATTTGTTTAAACAAAATTGATAAAAATTAAGAAAAATAGATTTTTACTACACAAATAGTATCTTTGCAAAACACTTATTTGTTATGAGAAAAGTTTTCGGATATATCCTAACGCCCATTTTTTATGGTTGTTTTCTTTTATCACTATTAATCTTTCACCCCATTCAGTGGCTATGTCTTAAGCTAGGGGGCTATGCGGCACATAAGAAGAGTGTGGATATGCTTAACAGCTGCTTGGTGGCCTGTTACTATACCTTAGGCAATACGGTAACCTTTATCGACAATAAAAATATCCCTGTAGGTCAACCCATTATCTTTGTTGCCAACCACCAAAGTACATTTGATATTCCGCCATTAATATATTTCTTACGAAGATTTCATGGGAAGTTTATCTCTAAGATAGAGCTTGCACATGCTGGCATCCCAAGCATATCCTTTAATTTGAAACATGGAGGAGCAGCCAATATCGATCGTAAAGATTCTAAGCAATCTATTGCAGAGATATTAAAGTTAGCGGGAAATATGAAGACCAAGAACTGGTCAGCATTTATCTTCCCTGAAGGAACCCGCACAAAAACGGGTGCAATGAAGCCTTTTTCTGTAGGGGGAATAGCCACAATATTAAAGAAAAATCCGGGAGCACTAGTGGTGCCAATTGCTATTCAGGGCTCTTACAAGATGGTTCAGTATGGTAATTTTCCTTTACGCCCATTTACGGCAATGCGCTGGGAAGTCTTAGCACCTATTGAGACCAATGGATTGGCTGTGGAAGAGGTTGTACAACGAGCTGAAGATAGCATTAGAAGTAAAGTAGAACACTAATCTACTTTACTTGACGCCCTTTCCAATCGTACTTGCCAATATTTCCAGCGATCCCAATATACACCAAGTAGAGGGCATGTACCAGAGACAGCAAGGGCAATTTTAGCAAGAGCTCAGTGCGCCCTGCAAACTTACATAAGGGCGCTATAAAATAGTATTCGGCAATAATTTTCAACAAAAAGGCAGTCAAAAGCAGCCAGTGTATTTGTGGCAATCCAATAAAAAATTGTACAATCCCCCCCAGTAAGGCGAGGTTAAAAAGCCAGATGCATAAGCCTAATAATACCACCTTTTTATCTTTGTACTTTGTGCTTTTCGAAGCCCAACGCTTACGTTGACTAATAAATGATTTTAGGTCGGACTTGGCATCTGTAAATACGATAGCCTCCACACTTTTACAAAAGCCAATGCGATCGGCATGCTTCTCAGCAACCTTGTGTAAGAAGAGCTCATCGTCTCCAGAGGCAAGGTTGTCAATCCCCTTAAAGCCACCCATCTCCCAGAATACATCCTTGCGATAGGCTAAGTTCGCTCCATTACAGGTGGTTGGGTTTCCATTCCCAATGCCGGCAGCTCCAAGGCCAATCAAATACAGAAACTCTAGGGTTTGAAGGCGTTCAAAGCTGCTTTTCTCTTCCGTATATACCACTGGAGAAGAAACCAGGTAAGCATCCGCTTCTTGAAAATACTGCACAATGGTCTTTAACCAGCTGCGGCCCATCCTACAATCGGCATCCGTCGTTACGATAATTTCCCCCTTGGCTTGGGCAATGGCGCGTGATATAGCCAATTTCTTATAGGAGTTGAGCTGGCTGCCTTCATTTAGCTGAATCAAAGTAACCCCACGATCTGCATAAGTAGCCACAATTGCAGCGGTAGCATCGGTAGAATGATCATCTACAACAATAATTTCTAATAATTCTTTTGGGAAGTCTTGGGCAACGATGCAATCCAAGGTACGGGCAATATTCTCCTCCTCATTACGTGCCGCAATAAGTACTGAAACGGATTTTACGACAGCAGTTTCATTTCTTCGAAAGACTGGAATCTTAAACCAGCCCTGACGCATATACATAATTAACAGTAGGTAGACTACCGTCATAAAAAACAGAAAATAACTAAGACTTATTACCACCTAAATAATTTACATTTAATACAAAGAAAGACCCGATAATTGCGGGCAGAATAAGGTTTACAAACCAGATACAGGATACAATGGCCATTACTGCAAGCTCCTGAGTCGTGATATAACTGTACAAATTACTCGCTACAAAGCTACGCACACTAAAGTCAAAAATATCCAATGAAGGCACTGCAGATTGTACAAAAAACAAGATAAAGATCATTAAGATCATGGGCATTACGGGCAACTCGGGCAAAATCACCAACATCAACAGTACATATTGTGAGGTAAAGATCACAAAGCGAGCCAGCGAAAGCATTAAAACCTTTAATAGCTCTTGACTAGAAAAGTCTTCTAAGATAGAAAAGAAAGGCTTTATCTTCTTTAGGAATGCAAATCTGCCGACCAGCTTATCTACCCAATGTACATTAAAGTACAGGATTATAAAGGCAAGTGCATAGATCAGAGCGAGCAGCCAAACGCCAAAACGTACCGTCTCTGGAGTGGGTAGGTAGGTAGATATAAACCAAGCAATCGCAAAGGCCCCAAAGACGCTGGTTAGTACCAGTTGCGCAAAGAGCCCTACGCCCATAGCAACGGCGCCTGAGGCACGATTTCTAGGCTTTAATAACATTACCCGACCGCCGTACTCCCCTATCCTGTTGGGGGTAAATATGGCCCAAGTAAGGCCACAAAAAACAGACTTAACAGCGGTCCAATAACTAATAACTTCTATACGCCCAACCAGGTACTTCCACTTGAGGACCTCCAAGGCCCAATTGACAAACATCATTAGCACTACCCAGACCAAGGTTGCTCGCATAATCCATGGATCAATACGGCCAATCAGGGATTGAAATTCACGGAGATTCTGTTGATTATTGATCTTGGAAACAATAAACCAGGTTGCTAAGCCTACAATAAGGACCTTAATGAATAGGTTTAAATATTTCTTCTGCTCTTTTGTCAATACATTTAGAATAAGAGCACAATGTTACTAATTTTTGCGCAAACCTTATAGCGGCCTATCCAAGTTAATTCGTAATATTGCAAGATGCAACGTGAGCAGGCAAAAGAAAGAATTATATTAGGTATTGACCCGGGAACAATTGTTTTGGGTTATGGCCTTGTACGACAAGTGGGTAGTAAAATTTCATTAATCAGCATGGGGGTTGTCAAGATGGGTCATCTTGATGATCAAGCCTTAAAGCTACAACGTATCTTCCATAAGGTTTCAGCCCTCATCGCTGAATATCATCCGGACTGCATGGCATTGGAAGCCCCATTCTATGGAAAAAACATTCAGGTAATGCTGAAGCTGGGCCGCGCCCAGGGAGTAGCCATGGCCGCTGGCTTAATGGTAGACATACCTATCGTAGAATATGCCCCGCGTAAGATTAAGCAATCTGTAACAGGCAATGGGAATGCCAGCAAAGAGCAGGTGGCCGCTATGCTCAAAAATCTACTTAAATTTAATGAAACCCCCGAGTTTTTGGATGCAACTGATGGCTTGGCCGTTGCCGTCTGTCATGCCTTCCAGCAAAATACAGTAAGCAATGCTAAAAGCTATTCCGGCTGGGAAGCATTTGTAAGTGACAACAAGAAAAGAGTTCGTTAAAGCTTAACCTGTCGAATTACATTCTTAACATTCAATTCCACAATATCAGTCATGGTCGCACACCTTTCATAGGCTGGATTGGCGTAAAAGGCTGCGTAGCCCGAGCGTAATTGTGCAATATTCGCTTGGGTAGACAACTCTTGCAGGCTTGAGGCATCCCGCAGATCTTTTATCCGATGCCGCTCACTACGTACCCTATGTACTATTGAGGAGCGCTCCTCTTGTTGATACTGCAAGACGGTCCGCTCACTGAGGTACTCCATAGCCAGCTTCACATAGGGATAATTCTCCTTAAAATACTGGGGCATATACACCTTGGGATTGCCCTCATAAAACTGTTGATCAAAGTCAATAGCACGTATACGGAACTGAAAGTCATCAAAGTCCGGGGTAATCTGCATGACAAAATTATAAGCCCGCATATCCCCTAGTAGGGAGATCATACAGCGCTCATTAAACTTTACAAACTCCTTGGCTATCCGGGTTTGATTATAGTCTGGAGTATACATTCGATCTTGGCTAAATACGTCCCCCGGAATGCCCACAATATGTTCTTCGACCAAGGTATCCCGATCTACTAAATAATTAACTTGATTTGGAGACAGAATCTCTTCAAGCTCTAGCCCGTAAATTCTAGAAGCATCCGCCTGCTTAATGTAGAAGTAATCATAAACATCATTTAGGGTATTGATAATCCGTACGCGAAATGGCTTGGTATTTCCAAAGGTGCAATACTCAATGCGATCGATAATCTTATGCTGCACAATACGAATATTGCCGGAAGCCTTTAAAATGGCATAGACGACCTTTAAGCCATTGTAGAGTTGATCCTGCAAGTAGGCTGGATACATAGGCGTCTCCCAATGGGTATCCTGCCCATGCTTATCCATTACCGGAACTGTTTCGGTAAAATCCAATAGATCGGCATAGGCAACGGGCAAGCGTGCATCCCGCTGATAAATCTTTAAATACTTTGCCAGGCCTACGCCTACGGGATAGATTGGCTTTTTTCGGGAGATCTTTACGTCTTCAATTTCCATAACACACTCATTTTAGTAAATATACGTAATAATTAAATCTGCAAAATCCATTTTAGTACGCTATATTCGTTATGATATTTTAATTTTAACAAATAATTAGCTGATTTTTACAAAAAATCAAATCAAATTAAAAAAATCTTATTATTTTTGAAAATATATTAAAAGGAAAGAACAGGAATATTTTGGGATTTAAATGGAAGAAGCTCCTCCAAAGAGAAGCTTCAACGCAAACCAATTATAAACCTATGTTAATTTGAGAGAGTAACATGCGATTTTCACAAAAACAAAACGTTTTCACAAACATTTTGTTAATACAAATGTAAAATACTTATTATTTTTATACAAATATTAACTTCTTTTTGCTTAATCAACAAAAAACAGACATTTTTAAACATATTTAATACCATTTTTATGGATAAAAAGTATTCAAATTACGATTTAGACAATCTAGACATTCAAATTTTGTCTATTTTAATGGAAAACGCATCAATTCCATATACTGAAATCGCAAAAAAACTTATTGTTTCCGGAGGAACCATCCATGTGCGCATGAAAAAGATGGAGGAACTTGGAATTATTAAAGGCTCCGAGCTAATTATCAACCCCCAGAAAGTTGGTTTTGATATAACGGCCTTCTTAGGAATCTATTTAGAAAAAGGATCTCAATATTCAGACGCTGTAAAGCAGTTGGAGAATATCAAAGAGGTAGTTGAGCTACACTACTGCACAGGACAATACAGCATGTTTGCTAAGATTGTATGCCGCGACACGGCCCATTTGCGGAAGGTGCTAAATGAAGACATCCAAGCGCTTACAGGTATTCAACGCACGGAAACGATTATATCTTTAGAAGAAAGTATTAAGCGTCAAATAAGCTTATAAAATAAAAAGGCCCGAGATAATCGGGCCTTTTCTATTAGAGGACTTGCCTGAGCAAGTCAATATAGAACTTCACGCCATCTTCCAACTCCTGTAGATAGATAAACTCATCCGCTGTATGGGATCGCGCAGAATCTCCAGGCCCTACCTTAATGGAGGGATAAGGAATTAAGGCTTGATCACTCATTGTAGGGCTGCCGTATAATTTCTTGCCTAAGGCCAATCCAGCTTGTACAATGGGATGTTCGACAGCAATACTAGAAGGATTTAAGCGGGTTGATCTAGCAGCCACATTGGACTTGACATGCTGCTTAATAAGCTGCAATACTTCGGCATTGCTATATACATCCGTCGTACGTACATCCACCACAAATGTACAGCTGGCAGGGACTACATTATGCTGAGAGCCTGCATTAATCAGGGTCACGGACATCTTTACAGGGCCTAAAAATTCAGATTGCTTATCAAATTTATAGGATTGGAACCAAGCGATGTCGGTTAGCGCGTTATAGATTGCATTTTCGCCCTCTTCACGCGCGGCATGCCCAGATACGCCGATCGCTTCACAATCCAATACCATTAAGCCTTTCTCAGCTACGGCTAGATTTAGCAAGGTTGGCTCCCCTACAATAGCAAAGTCAATATTCTTTAATTCCTTTATGGCCAATTCAATCCCATTGCTGCCAGAGACTTCCTCCTCGGCTGATGCCAAAATACAAAGGTTATATTTAAGATCTTCTGCATTATAGAAATGTCGAAAGGCGGCTATTAAGGAGACTAAGCAGCCGCCCGCATCATTACTTCCGAGCCCATACAACTTGTCCTCCACAATGTCGGCGGCATAGGGATCTCGGCTATAGCCAGGGTTGGGCTTGACCGTATCATGATGGGAATTCAGTAAGATTGTAGGCTTGTTGAGGTCAAAATGCTTGTTATAGGCCCAAATATTGTTCTCTAGGCGCTGTACCGGAATAGCATCTTGCGCAAAAAAATCCGTCAGTAAGCTAGCAGTTCCGGCTTCGAGCCTACTGAAAGAGCTGCAGGCTATTAAATCCTGTAAGAGCTGTGTACTATCCGCGATTAGGCTAGCAATAGGCTTAGTCATTGTAAAGCCCTCCTGCTTTCTGAGCAGAAAGCTTTATGCCTTTTATAAAGGCAGAGCTAAAACCATTGTGTTCCATCTCATTAAGGCCTGCAATGGTGCAGCCTTTGGGCGAGGTTACCTTATCTATTTCACTTTCTGGATGGTTCTGGGTCAGCAACAAGAGATCGGCTGCTCCCTTTGCTGTTTGCACAGCCATCTTGAGGGCATCATGTGCATGAAAGCCAATCTCGATTCCCCCCTGAGAAGCGGCGCGTATGGCACGCAGGAAAAATGCAATCCCACAAGCACAAAGTGCCGTCGCTGAAGTCATTAAGTCTTCTTGGATTACCACTACAGCACCCACCGCTTCGAACAGGCCTTCAACAGCCTTTACAGCTGTGTCTGCCGCATTATCTGTCGCGATACAGGTCATGGATTGCCCAATGGCAATTGCTGTATTGGGCATTGCCCGAACGACAGTCATCGCTGCCCCCAAAATAGTTTTTACATCTTGGCATGAAACTCCCGAGACTACCGACACAATAATTTGATTGCTACGCACGCTTGCACGTATTTCTTCCAAAACTTTACGAAGCTGTTGGGGCAATATAGCCAACACAATAATATCCGCTGTAGCCACAGCCTGCGGATTGTTATCACTTACTTGAAAGCCCATTGCAGCTTCATCCTGCAAAGCTGCTAGATTTCTGCGCGTCAGGGTGATGTCGGCAGCTTCGTAAAGTGCGGATTTTAATAATCCTTTAGCTAGTGAAAGTCCTATATTTCCACTACCTATAATTGTGATTTTACTCATGGAATCGGGTTTTAAATTCCTAAAAAATCCATCAATAAAAACAGGAACACTGATTATTTATTAACTAAACAAGTACCAAATTCGCCTTGTTGATATAGATGAAGGTTTAGGGCATTGCCAATGTAAACATTTTTCACACCTTTGGCAATAGCCATAAAGGCATTTTCTAATTTAGGAATCATCCCCTCTTGTATAGTTCCTGAAGATTTTAAATCGGAGAACTCGGCTGCTTTAATACTTTTGATAACGGAGCTTTCGTCGGTTACATCCCGCAAAACCCCATTCTTCTCAAAGCAGTATATCAAGCTGGTATCATAGACTTTGGACAAGCCTACTGCCAAGGATGCTGCTATGGTATCTGCATTGGTATTTAGGAGCTGTCCTAAGCCATTATGCGTTATAGCAGAG
>JASLCA010000167.1 GCA_030146225.1 Sphingobacterium sp.
CCCTTACTTACAAGCAGCTCTACAACTATACGGGAGCATTGACCAACCTAGAAAATGCGGCTCAAGAAGGCCGAAAAACACCGCAAAAGGAGGAGACTGAGATGCGCATTTTGATTGAGCGAATCTTTATACAATATGATCTTAAGAACGAAAAAGAATTGCTGGAAGCAATAAAACAGGTCGTACCAGAGCAGTTAACTCAACTCCCAAAGGAGACCCTTGCATTTTACATCTGTGTATTGGGCAATCTAGAGCTGAAAAAAGGGAATAATGCTGCGGCCGAAAACCACTTTGATGAAGGCATAAAACTTTTGGAACAGGAAAACCCGAAACACCTGCCTATAATGTATAAGGCTAAAATCAATCTGTACACGCTGTTAAAAAACAAGGCAAAGGCACAAGAGTCTTTCGACAAGGGCTTCCACTATGCAAATCATTACGGAATCGACATCTACAAGATTACCATGCTGGAGAGCATGATCTACTTCTATGTAGAAAATGAGGATTATAAAAATGCATATGAGGTTCAGAAAAAAGTAAGTGAAGAAAGGCGACAATACGACGCTGCTAATCGCAGTGGAAAATTAAACCTCTTGGAGAAGGAGTTGCTACAGCAGCGCAATGCCGAAGAACATAACAGCCAAAAGAAGATTACTATCCTTTATATATGTATTATTAGTTTATTGTTAGGGCTTATATTCGCCTTAATTCGGCTGAACAAGGCTAACAAACAACGTAGATTATCCATAGAAAAAGAATTGGAACTGCTTCGTTTCCGTCTACAACAAGAGCCTCCTCTAAGCACTTCCCATGCAGAGGCGGATAGCGTAGCCCGATTAAATAGTACAAAGTTAAATCCAAGACAAAAGAAGATTGTAGACTTAGTACGTGAAGGTAAAACTAACAAGGAGATTGCAATGGATCTCTTTATCTCGGAGAACACCGTGAAGTATCATTTAAAAGCAATCTACGACCTCTTAGAGGTCAATAATAGATCTGCACTTATGTAAGCAATCCCAGGAATTGGAAAGAGCATTAAGGCCTGCAAAAATATCTTTTTTTGCAGGCCTTCGGCTTCCAAAAGCCCAGCTTATAATTTTATAACAGCCCCTAGCACTCGCTTGCTAAAGCCTCTACGCAGGAGGAGAACCTGAAAACTATTTTTTTTGCAGCCAAGTTTGCAAACCACCTCATTTTAATCGCATTAGCGAATCCACTTAAGCAGTACTACCCGCCCAACTACCCTAGCCTCACCCGTTAGACTACCGCTAAACTACCTTAAAACTACCTTTACCAAGCTTGTGAGGGCTATATAAATACCTAACCTTTGCAGGAATGTTAAACATGCTGGCCCTAACCCCCGCATGCGTTAAACAGATTAGTTATTAACTCAACATTTTCATTTGATCATGATCAAAAAAACAATTTATCTAGCTGCATTATTGCTATGCAGCTTATGTATGCGGGCACAAGAAAAAATCACCGTTGCTTTTATTCCGATGTCCTATGATGAGGATATGGTTTCCAAGATGGAAGCAAAGATCATTCAAGAAACGATTATCAATGGCTTTGTAGCTGCCAAAAGATTTACCGTAGTTGACCGGAGTAACCTCGAGAGTATAGAAAACGAAAAGAAGTTACAGCGTACAGAATCCTTTATGGACAGTAAAGAGTCAATCAAACAAGGCGTCAGCAAAGGCGCTAGTTATATGATTCATGGGAATATTATTGGAATAAAGCATATGGACAAGAAGTCTAAATGGAATAGTACCGTAACCATTCAACTCAAGGTCTTGGACGTTTCCACAGGCGAAATTCTTACTACAGAAAGCATAAACTCAGAGCCAGTTCCGGAGACTGATGCCTCAAAAAACATTCTTAAAGCCTACTACACAAAGGATGAGTTGAAGGCCAATGAAAACTTGAAAAATCAAATCAGTGAATTAAAGGATAATTCAGATGCTTCCTTCAAGGTAGCCTTGGATCGCTTAAGTGAGAATGTAAAGCTCTTCCTCAGCAAGAACTTCCCGATGCACATAGCAATTGTAGAATGGCAAGGCAAAGGCGGTAAGACAAGTGTATCCGCTGCAATGGCATCCAGTTCCAAAGGACCTTTTAAGGATTTCGTGATCGCATCTGGATCTAGCTCAGGCATTAGCAAAGGTCAAATATTAGATATAATAACGGTAAGTACCGTTACTATTGGAGAAAAAACGGTGGATAGGCAGCAAAAGATTGGATCGGCCTTCGTAGTGCGGGTAGATGACGCCAATTTCTCCAGTGCAACGGTAATCGACGGTGAGAAAAACATTAAGAAAGCCATAGCCGAAAAGGCCACAATAGGCGTAATAAGTAGATAAAATATATTCTAAAATCATATCATCAAAATTTAAAACAAAATGAGAAAATTAAAACTTGTGGTATTTATGGCTATTGGCCTATCTGTATCATTCAGCTGTGCAAAAAAACTATATATGAACCCTTATGCTGACTCAGCAGTCGTAAAACACGATGCCCAAGGCTTGGTCACCTTAAGAGGGGTAAGTGATGAGTTCACTGACAATAAAAAAGAAGATGGCTACTCCCTCGCGCATAGCGATGCGCACAAAAAGGCTTTACAGCACCTATTTTACATGGGCTTCCCAGGTACCGACTTCAAAAACCCTATGATTCGTAAAGGAAAGTCTATAGAAACTGAACATAAGGCATTTTTTGACAAATTCTGGAAAGGTGACTACAAGCAATTTATCACCAATTCTAAAGTAAGCTACTATGGCTGTGTTGACAACAAAAAATGTATTTCAGCCGCTTCTGAGTTCCAGTTAAACTACAATGCCCTGCGCACAGAATTAGAGCGTAACAAGATTATAAACAAGGTAGGTTTTTAAGCATGAAAATTATAGTTACAAGTTTATTCCTATCCCTGGCTACAGGCTACTTTGCAAACCCAGCTTCTGCTCAGCAGATTGCGGCGACGCGGAGTAGTGAAATGACGCGCGCTGCTGCAAAAATTATGGTGGTGCCCTACAACAAGCAGGATGAAAACATCCAGACGGTACTGGACAACAATCCCAATATACGTACAGCAGTCTCCAAGGTAAAAGAAGCCTTTGACCAAAGGGGTTGGTCCACCGTAGACTTTGTGGCCAATATGCGTGCGGCACAAGCCAATTCAGCCTTTACAGCCGACAGACAGAGTAACTTCAAATCCGAATTGCTGACAGGCTCCGGGGCGGACTTTTATGTACAAGTAGACGTACAGAACAGTACCGATGAAAGTGGAACGAACATCACCTTGAACGTTACCGCATTTGAAACACATTCAGGTGCCAGTTTCTCCAACCAAACAGCCTCCAGTGGGCGCTATGCGACGAGTGATACCGAAAAGTTAATCACGAGAGCATTTGAGAAGATGCAAGAGGAGTTTATGAATACCCTAATGGTCAAAACCGATGAGATTCGGGATATTGGGCGCGCCTTGGTTATCCACTTTAACCTGGATGAAAATGCTTCCATGGACTTTGATGCCGAACTCGATGGTGGAGCTTTCTTAAATGAGGCCATTGAAGAGTGGATTTCGGAGAATGCATTTGGCGGTAGAGCGAACCTAGCGGGGATTATTGAAAACAAGATGATATTTGATGAGGTACGCATTCCCCTATTCGATCAAGAAACGGACAAGCCCTACAACCCAAATAAGTTCGCAAACGAAATCATCCGTTATTTAAGAAGTAAAAACATCTCTGCGACTCGAAATGTAAAAGGTCAAAGCTTATTTATAACCATTAAATAAGTAGGCATGATAAAAGTTTTGTTAAGTTTATTTTTAACTATTTCATCCGTATCTGCTGCCCTAGGGCAGCAGATATCCGTAAGCTCCTTTGCTTACAACTTCAGCATTCCGCAGGATGAAGGACAGATTCAAAGCAAACACTATGTACAATTAGTGGAGCGCATAAAGGCTAACTTTAAAAATCGGGTAAGCTTTTCAAATCAGTCCCCTTTTACCATCGTACCAAGGATTGCAATTATAAGCGATATGAACGCTGGGGAGGTAGACAATATTAAGGTTATGAAGTTGGAGATTCAATTTACGCTAGAGAATCCCGCACTAGAAGCCACCTTCAACAGCTTTAGCAAAACCACAGTTGCAACAGGAGAAAATATTGATGTCGCCATTCGGAAGGCCATCCAGGAACTAAGACCCAATGACAAGAAGTTACAGGAATTTTTAGCCTCAGGGGAAGCTTTGATTAAAAACTTCTACAGCGACAATTGTGAGAAGATTATTAAGTCCGCAAAGGTGAATATAGATCGCAAGGAGTACAGCAAGGCCTATGCCCTACTGAGCTATGTCCCAGAAGAATTGGCTTGCTATGCCGAGGTGGAAAACTTAATTACCTCCATCTATGCCGAACAAAAAAACGAATACTGTGGCAAGCAATTGCTAAAGGCGCAGTTAGCAGAAGCGAAAGAATCTTATCGCGATGCCTTGCAACTGCTACGGTATATAGACCCCAGTTCAGCCTGCTATCAACAGGTGACTTTGCTCCTCCAGCAGATAGGCAGCAAGGTCAATGCCGAAACCATTCGCGAATTTGAAATGGAAAAGCTGGTATTCGAGAAAAAGTCTGATTTGGAAAAGATGAAAATTCTAGTAAGCCATACAGACACTATTGCATTACATATTCATGATTAAGTGTTAGGGTTAAATTAAATGTTAAGGACAAGGGGCATTATCCAATTCGATACTGCCCCGTTCTTAAAATAGGCAGGCCAAGCCTTCTTTCAGTTAATCTCGCTCCTGATCCACAGCACTATCCGCTATAAATGCCTCATACAGGCCAATATCTCCAGCGTATAGAATATTATCCAAAAAGCGATCTAGAAAGCCTAAAGAGTCTTCATCATTCCGCAATACCTGCTCCTTTAGTATAAGCCACTCTGACAGGAAATAAGGCGTCTCATGATAAAAGCTTTCCTCCCGAATCACCTTATCAACAGACTCATAAGCCTCCATTAAGGCTAAAGGAGCTTCCGTATCATTTAGCTTTGCCCGAATGTGGTTTATAAAAATATAGATCTCACTTTTTTTCATTGCACAATTAATTTCTATCAGATAAAAGGTATTGAAAAAAGGTAAATAGCCAACCTCCTTCCTACCGCTATGCCTACAAAAATAGCAAATACCTCCTGTTTACAAAGACCATAAGGATTTTCTTAGGTAATCGAAAAACATTTTTCTATCTCAAGACAAGTGTTAATCCAAAAGAACAATAGAGGTACTTTAAGACAACTAAACATTCGGTAAAGAAAAAATAAGTTAAATATTTAATCAAAACAAAAAACTATTTCCTTTGTAATCGTGTTATTTAACAATATCTACTTCATGAAGCTGTCAGTTTAGCCCAATTGCTTAGTATAGCGCTGAATTAAATACATATTGCTAAGCCCCTTAAAGGGCTAGGTCAAGTACATTTATTCAAAGAATCAATTATGTTAAAGAACTTACTATTAAACGGCCTGCTTATCCTGTTTTCATTTTCCTTTTCGTATGCACAACTAAAAGTCGAAGACGGAACCTCAAACACGGGAACTATAACGCCCAATGCGAACGCAGTTTTGGATCTCAACAGCATACAAAGAGGTGTGTTGTTTCCAAGAATACCATTAGAAAGCAGCACTAGCCCTAGCCCCTTGACCAAACATGAAGCGGGAATGATGGTCTACAACCTGTCTACTAAAAATGATTTGAAAGCGGGCATTTATTACAACGATGGTCAGAAATGGATAAGTACTTCCTCGGACAGTAAAGGCAGCGGCATAAATTATAATCCCATTACCTATACACTTACATTTATAGATGATAAAGGCAATTTAATGAAGTTAGATTTTCAGCAAATTGTTACCGCCAACCAGACCATCACCAGCTTAATAAAAGGAGTAGATGGCAGCTACTTGTATACCGCCGAAGATGGTAAGACCACCCTAATCGATGTTCCAGCAGATGTTATCGAAAACTTCCAGCAAATAATGAGCGATAGCAATGTACAAAAGGAATTGACCCTACTCATAAAACAGGTAGCGGGCAATGT
>JASLCA010000202.1 GCA_030146225.1 Sphingobacterium sp.
TTTTAAGTTTCTCTGCAAACTCAAGACTTTTTTCAGCTCCATATTTCTCATCAACAACAGCACCTAAACGCCCTACCTTAAATAAGATAAAGGGTAAGTAAGGCATCAGGTCATAGCCACATCGACGTTCAAACTCTTCTGCAAAATCAGTGCACCAATTGGAACCTTCTAATTCCATGCTATCGGTAAAAAGAGCTCTAATATAATTGGACAAAGGCCCTATTCGCCTTTGCATAGTATCAGACATTCGATTAAGGTAATCTTCTACAGCCTGCTTGTTCAGGTGATTTAGGATTGAACCAGATGCCCCGGGAGCGCCATTAATAACTGTTGCAAAAGCATCAAATTTTACTAATGCATAAATAACATGCTTCCCTTCAGGAACCTCAATCTTTATATTTTCTTGACGTAGAAGGTGGGAATAATCCTTTGCTTCATCCAGATTATTAATAGGATCAGGACTTAGTTTTAAAGATAAAATTTCAGGTGACCTACGCCCATTTTTGTCTGTTACACCAGGATCCACGGATGCAGCTATACCAAAGTGGGTACTCTCAAAGATCATTGGCCCCTCTACCTTCTCAGCATAGACTAAAATAGCCTGTGCACGCTCATCCCCCTTCAGGTCTTCCGATCCAAAAGGCCATCCAGAGCCAACAATCAGATCGCAAGTCATATCCATTGTGCGGGCCTGCTCGCAGGTCTGCTTTACGAGATCAATCCATTCGTCACTTAGCCAGCGTACAGCACGTTTCCCCATATCATCGGTCCTTGAGGGGAAAGCAATTGGATTGATCTCCACACCTCCAATACCTACATCCTTCAATAATTTCAACTCCCGCATCAATTCGCCAACTTCAATTTTATTGCCGTTCCACCACCATCTTACAAATGGTCGATATTTGGCATCGGGATTTTTAAAAAGGGTATAGTGAGTTGCATTGGAATAAGCAGTATGTGCAAAAAGCTTATCTGCAAATAGCAATCCCCCACCCAATAGCACACTCTGCCCTATAAATTCTCTACGCGATGTCATATATTTTATTGATTTCTTCGTTTAAATAATTCTTTATCCAGCTATTTTGCTCCCATTGGAAGGCATAGTCCCTATCCTGATTCAACAAGGCTAAGCTATAAGGAGGGGGACCAAACTCTGTTGTTATCGTTACTTCTTCTTCACCCTTTGCTTTCATCAGCTCCAGCCATCTTTTCCAAAACGCCCAGTGTGCCTTTACGGCTGGTTCAAACTGTTCCAAGCGTACATCATGTACTTGTGCGCTTTGGGTTGAGCCTATTCGTGCATGTATATGCTTAGTTTTAGCTAAGATCTTACAAACTTGCTCCACACGATCTTCTAAATAGCTTTCAGAAATACAGAACCAATGCGAAAGATCCAAAGTAAAGCTGACCTCCGCATAGCTTTCCAAGACCTCAACAACCCTGTGTAGGCCATAGCTCCACTTATTTCGATGTGTTTCTTGCAAAATTTCAATCCCTTGCTCCTGAGCAATCCTATTGCAGAGTTCAAGGCAATCAATAATCTGATTATTCGTAAAATATTCCCGCCCTACTTGAGCAGAAATAAAACGTGGTTTATAAGCACGTGTCAACAAACATAATTCGATTAATTGTTGTGTTAAAAGCGTGCAATATCCCTCAAAATCATCCCATTCCCCTACTACTGTCATAACTAAGGTATAGGTCATTTCGCGAGCTTTCAACTCCTGCACTTGACTTAGGATTGTTTCAACCGTTGCTTGTTCCCCATAAGGAAACCACTCGACTCCTGCATAACCAGCAGCAACAGCCTGATCTAAAAAAACAGACCAAGGCACATGCGCCGCTCCCCAACGTGGATATAAAAACTTTACTACCAATTTTTGCTATAGATTAAAGGGTTTTGCTGATTATCATTTAATGGTTCCCCAACAAGCAATTGATTAAAGTAATCTTCAGGAAGAATATTACGCTGTCCATTAAAAGTACTTCCATCGGGCATATAGGCACAGGTAAATGCCCTCCGATAGCCATTGGTCATATTAGGGCCGGCTCCATGTATGGTCAAGCCATTATGAATGCTACAACTCCCCGCCTTAATCGGGGCAGCTACTGTTCCTAACTTGGCTAAATCAGGATAAAAATTAAAAATACCGTTCATATTCTTTCCTATCCCTAGGTTGTCAAAACCTGTATATTTAAAAGATCCTGGCACGAAATATAGACAGCCATTTTCTAAGGTGGCATCATCCAACGCTACCCAAATGGACAAGGCTTCAGGATCTGAAAATGACCAAAATGGGGTGTCTAAATGCCATGCAGTAGGATTTGCATAAGGTTTCTTAAAAAGTGCCTGGTCATGCCAAATTCGTACCCCCTCGGAATTAGACAAGCGACTTATCATCTCTCCTATACGCTTGTCCAACATTAATTCCTTTACCCCATCGTCCGTTTGCCACAGGTTTAAAAGCTGATCGAATACATTTCCAAAATAATCTGCATCCTTATTGATACCATCATCCTCACCAACCTTAGTTTCTTGTCCAGGCATCTTTTGTCCAGCACGCTCTGCAACTGCATGGAACGCTTTACTTCGCCAGTTTTCTAATTCCGTTGCATTCAAGAAATCTTCAATAACGAGGTATCCATTTGTTCTATAAAAATCGATCTGTTGTTGGTTTACTTGGTAATTCATAAGGTTTAAATTTTAAAAAATTGGGTGGCGCTTAGTGAAAGATAAGCGAATAGGTAAATGCAGACTTGCTACATCTACCTATGCTGATCGCCAACTAAACAACTTGAAACAATATTTTTAGATTAGTTTTGTATAGCTTTATTATTATACAAAATCTCATCAAGCGGAATCTTTAATGTCATCTTAGCTACTGGATACGTGCTTTTATCCACATGATTAGTAGAACTGCTACGATCAACGGCACTGTTCCATCGTTTATTATTATAAAACTCACGACCGCCTTCTCCCCAAAGTTCAATGCGTGTTTGCAACTGTACCATCTCCAATGCGGTGTAGCCCAACATTGAAGCATAAGTATCACAGGTTAGTGGGGCTTGCCCTTGTTTAGTTCTGGCTGCTAAAAGGGTATTTAAAGTTTGTTTTGCCAGTAGATCTTCACCTGCTTGAGCATGCGCTTCTGCCTTCATTAACAATACTTCTGAAGAGCGCATATAATAACAGGTAACGCGACTATTCACCTCTTTCTTATCATTACTACCTATGCCGTGAGTTGCTGCAAATTTTAAATTCGTATAAGAGGGTATATTTTTAACAATAGCATTTGTAGGATAGGTATAACTTCCCCAAGCTGTACTCATAAATGCATTTCCACGAAAATCTCGGCTATCGATTTTATCATATAAACGCTTGTCTATACGTTCATAACCTTCTCCTAATCCCCCATTTCCTTCTGCAAAAGCATTCATCCAATAATTGTGAACCACAGCTGCCTGTCCTACAGGATATCCTAAAATCACCTCTGGATTTACACTGTTATCCAAAAAACCGTTTTTTTCAGGTCTGATTTCAGGAATAGTTTGCGTGCCTGTGTTCCGGCCACCATATACACTCTCTGAAAGCAAGTTAGGATACTTGGTTAAGACGTCGGCACTTTTACTAATAACCGTTGACCAATCCCCAGTAGCTAATGCAACCTTTGCCTGTAAAAAGCTTACAACTCCCAAATCAAAATCTGCCAAGTTGGCTGTATAGCCTATACCAGCATCTGTAAATAACTGGAAAGCTGCGGTTAAATCTTTTTTAATAAAGTCATAGGTCTCAACTGAAGTCGCGCGGGCTTTTCCTTCCTGAATTGGCAAGTAAATGTCGTATAAAGGTAATCCCAATTTATCTTTACCACCTTGCATATATGCATCTTGATAAAACTCCATTAGAAAGTTGTAAGCAAAAGCACGTAATGTCAACCCTCTTGCTTTGTACTCCTTTAATTTCAAATTACTCCCTACAGTTGCATCATCTAGGAAGTTCAGCATCTTGTTTGCTTGCGTAATCAGATTCCATCCATAATTCCAATAAGGCACATTTTTGTCGGTTTCAGCTGATATAAAATCTAAGAACCTGTACTCATCTGCCCCAAATATGGTAAGCGCACGATCGCCGAAAACGATGTCGTTAGACTGTAAGTTTTTCATTACCCCTAATCCTTGTGGGCTACTGTATCGGGCATCAGAACCTGTGGCACCTGTACCTCCAGAATTTATTAGTAAAGGCATATTATTAGCCATACTCCCCAACACCAAATCTATTGTCGCGGCATCGCCTTTTGCTAACAGTTCACGAATTTGCTCATCCGTTAGGCTATTAGGGGGGGCCACATCAAGTTTGCTGCTACAAGAGCTCAAGAGCGCAAACACTATTGATAACATGAATAAATTTTTCATATTTCTTTTAATTAAAAATCAAGATTTAAACCAAACGTAAAGGTGCGCATGGAAGGATAGGAATAAGCGCCTACCTCAAACCCACCGACTAATGACATTCTTGGATCTATTCCTGAATGAGAAGTCAATAAAAACAAGTTGTCTCCTGAAGCAAATACGCGAAGTTTATTAATTTTAGTTCTTTTCAACAAGTTCTCAGGCAATGTATAACCAATTGTAATATTTTTAAGATTTAAATAAGAAGCATTAAACAATGCCATATCCGAATACAACCAGCTTCCAAAAGTAGATCCATTGCCATAAGTATTACCATACATCGCCATTGGGAATTTAGCACTCGTATTTTCTGGTGTCCAGGTATTACCTAGCACTTCTTTAGAGATTGCTTTCCCAGGGTTTTCATTCACATAAAGGTTGTTGCCGTATTCATTACTGAAAAACTTACCTCCTAATTGATAGGCGAGCATGCCATAAAAGTCGAAATTCTTATAGCGAAGGCTTGTTCCAAACCCTCCTATCCATTTCGGCACAGCACTCCCCATTTCGTATCGACTAGCTATAGAATAATCAGTAGAGGCGAAGCTTTCTCCTGCTTTGTATCCGGCATACATACCTGCATCGATTTCTTTTTGTGTTACCTTATGATTAAACAGGGGTAATCCTGTTTGTTGATCTACTCCTGCATATTTAAATAGGTATAGATTATAATAATCTTTGTCAACACCTCTTAAAAACACCGTTTGAGAAACAGCTCCTGTTCCAGCAGCGGCCCAACCGTCTACACCAGAAGTCCAGTTTCCATCCAACTCAGCTGAACCAACACCTGCAGGAACGCCTTTAAGGATAGTGCGATAATGTGTTCCATTCGTAGAAAGAGTCCAAGTAAAGTTCTCATTTTTGATAACATCTACGGATAAATCTATTTCAAAACCAGCATTACTTAACTTTGCAGAGTTTGTTAGAATAGAAGACTGTCCTTTGGAATAAGGAATTGGCTGACTCCAAATAGCATTGGTCGTTAATCGGTTATAATAATCAAGCGAACCCCGAACGCGACCGAAGAAGCTAAAGTCAATTCCTGCATCAAATGTGTTGATATTCTCCCAGGTTAATTGATCATTTACATAGGCATTTTGCGTTAAATTAAAAGATGTTGGAATTCCTGTCCCTCCAGTAGTTTGTGCATAGTTACCTGAATAGGTCCAAGTTTGATAGCCTGAATAATTCGAAATACCATTTTGATTTCCGATAATACCATAACTCGCACGAACCTTTAAATCATCTAACCATCCTGAACTTCCCTTCATAAAGTCCTCTTTGGAAATCCGCCAGCCTGCACCGACGGACCAAAATGTACCCCATCTATTTTCCTTAAGTTTAAACTTTGAAGAACCATCATGGCGTATGGAAGCTTGTAAGAAATACTTATCGTCATAATTATAATTACCACGAGCAAAATAGCTTTCCATTCTTCTAAGATCCAAAGCGCCTCCTGGATTAGAAAACGTTCCACCATCATATCTACCTACAAAGTTTGCATAACTTAAAAAATTAGGAATTAACTCATAAGAAGAACGATAGTTAATACCTTCTGCTTTAAATTCATCATACTCATAACCTAATAAACCTTCTATGCTGTGTAAACCTATTGTTTTATTATAATTCAATAATTGCTGTGCATTTAAAACCGTAACATTCATAAATGCCTTCCCAAAAGCACCAACGTTCTCTGCCTGTCCAGTTTCACTATTCCAGTAACGTGTTCTAACTTCATTAAACTTGTCGTAAGAAAAATTAGAAGTAAAGGTCAAATCCTTATACAGGTTTATGCGCGCATAGGATCTTGTATTTAAATCTCCTGACTCTTTATTATCTACATCATTTTCTAACATGTACATAGGGTCGGTACTAGACAAAGCCGCAGTGGTTAATCCTAAAGGCGAGTATGTATCACCGGCCTTAACATGTACCTTTTTCTTACCATTTTCCATAATAATATTTCCATCCTTGTCATGTGCATACAATTGCATCAATTGATTCTGACCATTTATGAATCGAAAAACATTGGAAACAGCGCTACCAGGATTACGACCAAAGCGTGTAGCTGGAGATTGCGTATTGCGCACGCCATACATTACATTCGTACCTATCTTCAACCAATCAAATACTTGTGCATTCACATTTGCTCTTCCATTATACCTTGAAAAGCTTGATCCTTTGATATACGATGGATCCTCTAAATATCCACCAGAGAAGAAATAATCAATCTTATCATTTCCTCCAGATATAGACAGATTATAATCTTGACGTAATCTATTTTTTAATAAGTGCTCATCAAAGCCGTCTGAATACAAGAGCTTTGCATTGGGGTTGATCTTTCCATCGGTATTGACGAGATAGGCTCCCGACATGGTTTTACTGGAATTTACACCTGAACCTGTTGAGTTATAAACAGCGCCTGGCACATCATACAACATCCAATTTCCAAGATTATTCATTTGAAAGTTAGTTGTAGAGCCTACATAATCGAACAAATGTGCACTGGCAAACTGGGCAGCTTGATCGTGTGTCATATTTGGGTTCTGGACATTTGTAGTATAGTTTTTTGAAACCCCAGAACCTCCTACACCATAGCGCGCAGAATTATAAATGGTCAACCAGGCATACTCATAAATATCTTTAGGATCAGATATTTTATCAAACTGATAGGGGCCTGCTTGATTCATCCCAACCTTGGCTTCTAAGGAAACCCTAGATTTGCCTTTGTTTCCTTTTTTGGTTGTGACCAAAACAACCCCGTTAGCTCCTCTAGAACCATACATAGCCGTTGATGCGGCATCCTTCAAAATCGTAACACTTTCGATATCCTTTGCACTAATGGTAGCCAAGGGGTTTGCATTCTGTGCCGGCACCCCATCAATAACAACCAAAGCGTCTGACGATCCTTGAGAAGCAGAACCAAGGCCGCGCACCCGAATCCCCATATCAATTCCAGGTTGGCCATCCACAGCAGAAACTTGTACTCCTGGAGCAGCTCCCTCTAATGCTCTACTCACACTTGAATTGGACTGCATCGTCAATGCTTTACTATCAATGGTAGAAACAGAACCTGTTAAATCCTTTCGTTTGGCTGTTCCATAGCCAACTACGACGACCTCATCCAGGTTGTTGTTGTCAGCTTGAAGTTCAACCTTTAGGTCGCTGGTCCCCGTCACCACAACCGTCTTGGCTACGTATCCTACGTAAGTAAATACCAAACTAGCATTGGTTTTAGTCAAAATCTCAAACTTACCATCAGCGTAAGTTGAAGTTGCTTTCTTAGTTAGTGCATCCGTAATTGATACACCGCCAATCGCTTGTCCTGATATGGCGTCCACAACGACGCCCTTGACCATTCGTTCTTGCTGAGCGAATGCATCGTATACATTGGCTATTGACAAGGTGAATATCAATAGAAATGTAAATAAATGTTTAGTATTGTTAATACTCATATTATTTGGGTTTAAAATGCAAATTGGTAGGTTATAATAATTAAAGTTCCATATAAAATAAATGAAACCTGTCCTGAGCCATCCTGACCCTCCCTGAGCCATCCTGCTCAAAACTATCCTTGTCGGTAATACCGTAACGCTATAAGGTCGTGTGGGATAGCTAAAGTATTCCACTCTTGATGAATCACTAATGCTGCCCCAATAGCAGTCGCTTGAGCCATAGAGGCGGCATATATTTCGATGTCCTTTAGGCTATCAGAAATCAAATTCATATAAATATCATTTTTACTAAAACCGCCATCAATAAAGATTCTTCCTACGACTTGTTCGCCCATCACGAGCAAGGTAGAGGCGACTTGAGCCGCTACTAAATCCATTATTAAGGCATGATAGGCAATGCTTGCAGTTTCGAAATCTGACAGCTGACGTGTGGCAAATGCAGTCAGAGAAGATCCTTCGAATACAAATCTTTCCCGTAAAGCCAGTACAACTGTCCAGTCAATCCGCATGCTTCTAAACATTCCGTTACTAACTGCAAAATAATCACTGATTCGCTTCACCTGAACTTCATGCTCATGACCTGCAAACAATCGGGATGCTTTGACAGGTGTTCCAGAATAAGTTAAATAAAACAGACAATCCGCTTTAAGCTCCGAAGCAGTCAACGGGGCATCATTAAAAGGATTAAAGGATATGCACCATGTACCTGTAGAAATAAGAATAAATGGATCTTTGAAATTTAATAAGTAGGGAATTAATGCCGCCGAACTATCATGTAACCCCACCCCAACTTTATAAGTCGCACCTGGAAATGTTGCCGGGAATACAGCCTCACCACTGGCTAAAGGTGGAAATTTCTTAAGAATTCCTGTGTCCGATACCCATTGATGGTAATCTTGCTTTGCGAAATTCCATAAAGCTGTATGACAGCCTAGGCTGGTCATATCTGAATACAATTGTCCAGAAACTAAAAAACTCAGGTATTGCGGTAGATGCAGAGCGTACTTTATTTTCTCAAAAAGTTCGGGACGTTCCTGCGCTATACGATAAATTTGTAAGCCAGAATTCAAGCTTCCTAAGCTAGGCGAGGCTGTGGATCGTGAAAAGTTTTCAGATCCTGCATACGCTGCATAAAGCTGGTCCTCTAGTGCAGAAGGATAAGCTTTTAAATAATTATATAAAGGTGTTAAAGGCCGCCCGTGTTGATCCAAATACACAAAACTAGCACCATATGAAGCAAAGTTTATCGCTTTAATATCAAACTCCTCCTTACGAAATACTTCATGTAAGGAATCAAATACCGAAAGCCTGAGGCTCTCCAAGTTTTCACAGGGATCACCATCCTCATCGACTGTTTCTAAAAAGCGAGCCGAACGCTCGAAAACAAGTTGGTACCTTTCATTAAATAGGAATAGCTTTTTATTAGTCTTACCAACATCGAAAACAGCAATTACTGGGATTTTTTTATTCTCCATTATCCTCCCCTTACAGTCCTGAGGCGACCGATGTGCTACCGCGTTCTGCTATCAACTGATTTCTTACACCTAAGCTTTCAAACAAAGCTACAGGATTCAATGCGCCTCCCTGAAGTAATCTAGCCTCTGCCACGAGTGCGCGCACATCTGTACGGAATGCATCTTGAAGAATCTCCTGCGCACGAACAACTGCATTTTCTTGTTGAGCTTTTCGTAATGCTACTCGATCAACCAGTAAAGCCTGTGCATAGGCGATTTTTATAGCCTCCACTGACTGTAATAAATCTAACAAAGGATCTTTTAAATTATGAGATGCATCAATCATCCAGCCCAATCCTTCGGCATGATCCATCCCTCGCGCATCCATCCCCTCTATCAGCTCATTAAAAATTAAGAATAATTGATAAGGCTTTACACAACCGGCAGTCAAATCATCATCAGCATATTTGCTATCATTAAAATGAAAGCCTCCGAGTTTTTCCTCCATCAGGAGTAAAGAAACTATTTGTTCGATATTTGCATTTGGCAGATGATGACCTAAGTCTACCAAAGTGTAAGCTTTATCCCCTAGTTTATTTGCTAACAATAAGGATTGTCCCCAATCTGCAATCGTTGTGGAATAAAAATTTGGTTCGAAGGCTTTATACTCTATAAATAGCTTCCAGTCTGCAGGGAGATGTTTGTAGATCTCCTTTAAACTTGACAAGGTATTTTGAAAGGCTTCTCTAAAATTGAGCTGTCCAGGGAATGATGATCCATCAGCTAACCAGATGGTCAATGCCTTTGAACCCAAAGCTATGCCTTGATTTATAACAGCTATATTATGGGCTACAGCTTGCTCTCGCACAGCGGGATTAACATGATGTAATGAGCCGTATTTATAACTATAAGCTTGTCCTACTTGATCTTGGAAAGTATTCGAATTCATCGCATCGAACCTTAAGCCATAAGATTCTGCGATTTTTTTAATCTTAGCGGGATCCTTTGGAATATCCCAAGGAATATGTAGTGATATTGCAGCACTAGATTTATTTAATGCATGCAATAGACCTACATCTTCGATTTTTTGTTCCAAGTTACTGGGTTCTCCTTCTCCAGAGAAACGTCCAAATCGTGTTCCCCCTGTACCTAAAGCCCAACTGGGAATAGCTATCTGAAAGGCTTGTAATTTAGTTAACACATCCGCTAATTGGGATATTCCATCAGCTACATAGGCAAAAGCCTTTTGATGTTTTGCTAATAATTCTTGGTTGTGCTCGGTTATAGATTGGTTGTCAATTTTCATTTTTCAAAGTAAAAATTAATTAAAAATAAAACGAATAAACTTGATCGTTTATTCGTTTTTTTCAAATCGCTATCGTACAAAAGCTACGGCAACTCCTCCATCTACATTCAGGATATTTCCAGTAGATTTATTAAGATTGCCACTCACAAACGTAAAGCATGCATTTGCAATATCAGAAGGCAAGATAATCTCATTCAACAAGGTCCGTTTGGCATAAAATGCAGGTAACTCTGCTACTGTTATTCCATAAGCCTTGGCGCGCCCTTCTGCCCATCCACTAGCCCAGATATTACTATCTGAAATTACGGCATCCGGATTGACCACATTCACTCTGATTTTTGCCGATCCTAGCTCCGCTGCATTTAAACGGCTCAAATGTAATTGGGCTGCTTTTGCACTGCCATATCCTGAATTATTAGGCCCACTTACTAAGGCGTTTTTACTAACTACATTAATAATATCTCCACCAATAGCCTGCGCTTTTAAAACCTTTGTAGCAGCTTGCGTGACCAAAAACTGCCCCTTAACCAAAACATTATATAACAAATCCCAGTCTTCCGGTGTATGTTCTTCAATTGTTTTCGAAATAGACAAGCCTGCATTATTAACAATAATATCTACGCCCCCGAAAGCAAGAGAAACCTTTCTAAAAGCCTCGTCTATATGGACTTGTTGAGTTACATCTAGCAGAGTGGTCTGAATTGACTCCTTTCCAAATAAGGCTACAAATTCTTTTTCAGCATCAGCAAGACGATTTGCATCAAAATCATTAAGCAGCAATACAGCGCCCTCTTCTGCAAATTTTCTAGCAATTGCCTTTCCAATCCCGCCTGCACTCCCCGTTATTAAGGCAATCTTACCTGATAGCGTTTTTGGTTTAGGCATACGTTGCAACTTCGCCTCTTCCAATAGCCAATACTCTATATTAAAAGCTTCCTGATGCGGCAAGGAAACATATTCACTAATAGCTTCAGCACCTTTCATCACATTGATGGCATTGGTATAAAACTCAGCGGAAACACGTGCCGTTTGCTTATCTTTTGCAAAGGCGAACATCCCAACCCCTGGATATAAGATAATTACAGGATTCGGATCCCTTATCGCTGGGCTATTGGGATGCCTGCATTTGTCATAATATGCCGCATACATATTTCTATATTCCGTGAATAAAGGTTCAAGCTGGGCTTTAATGACCTCTGTGTCCTGCAAATCAGCATTTTTATCTAGATTTAAAACTAAAGGTTGAATTTTTGTGCGCAAGAAATGATCTGGACAACTGGTCCCTAAGGGAGCCAAACGAGCCAAATCATGCGCATTAATAAATTCCAAGACTTTGGTATCATCTGTAAAATGACCAATCATAGGGCGCTCACTCGCGCAAAATCCCCTTAAGATAGGCGCCAAGAGTGCTGCCTGAGATTGACGTTCTTCGAATGCAAGACTTTCGATCTTTTGCCCCCCAAAGACAGGTCGACTCTTACCATAGTTTTCCGATAGATAGGTTGCACAGATCTCAATTACCTCTAATGAGTTAACATAGCTTTCATAAGAGGTGTCCCCCCAAGTAAACAAACCATGTGAGCCCAACATAATTCCTCTGATATTAGGATTTTCTTGCAGGCAGGACCTTAACTGTAGACCGAGGTCAAAGCCAGGCTTCTGCCAATCTACCCAGCCTATTGTTCCTTTAAACAGTTTATTCGTTATTTCTTTGCCATTCTTTGTAGCAGCTATTGCAATAGCTGCATCAGGATGTAAATGATCTATATGTTTAAAAGGCAAAAAACCATGTAGGGCCGTATCAATAGAAGGAGCTTTAGAGTTCAAATCAAAAATACAGTGATTGAACAATTCTACCATCTCGTCTTCATAGGACAGCCCCCGATACAGCTTTTCCAAGTTACGTAAGCGCTCCAAATACAATGCTGCTAAGCCTGACTTCTTCAAAGTTCCAATATCCCCTCCAGATCCCTTGATCCACATAACCTCAACGTTTTCGTTTGTCAAGGGATGCTTCTCCATTACCTTACAGGATGTATTACCACCGCCATAATTTGTAATTCTTAAATCTGCGCCTAATAAATTGGAACGATATAACAATAAGCCCACTTCATCACCTTCAAGTGACTTTGCTTTTTGTTCGTCCCATAAGTAGTTTACGTGTTTGTATTCTTTCACAGTTAAAAATTTATGTTATTACTCTAATGTTTTCGCTAACCCAACTATACAGATGGATACTATGATTGTTATTATTCCGGCAAGAATTGATCTATAGGTTGACTTGTTGACGCCTTTCCATTCCTTAAGAATGATTCCCCAGGCATTGGAAATAAGGATAATGAAAGCCATGTGTAGTATCCAAGAGCTTGCTCCATTGCCTAAGCGACTCTCCCCCATGCCGTAGAAGAAAAACTGCAGGTACCAGGTTGTTCCTGCTAATGCACATAATAAAAAGTTCTTTAATCGGGGAACAGCAGATTTTTTATAATCCGTATAGGTCTTGTTTTTAAGTAAAAGATAAGCACACCAAATGGCATTTGTTGTAAATCCACCCCAAAGGATAACCACGTAGGTAACATTGTTTTGGTAAAGGAATTCTCCCTGATCTACATGGCTAGACTTCCATAAGGCATTCGCAACATCAGCCATTGGCTTTCCGGCTTCAATTCCAAAATTAAAACAAGCACTAAGCACGCCCGAGATAAAGGCAACTAGAATGCCTAAGCCAAAGTTGTAATCTGATTTAGACGCTACAGTTAATGTTGCTAAACTTTTCTCCTTTAGGACACCAGCCCTACCACATAAGTAAATGCCAATCATGCAGACAAGCAAGCCAATAAGTACACAAATACCTGATTTTGACGTAAAGAAAAAGTCTATCCCCTCCTTGCCTACGGTTTTATTGTAGTAATAATATATTGCCGGCATTAAAGACCCAAAGACCATACTTAGCCCTAGAATAACACTACTTCCTAGGGATACGCCCAAGTATCGGACCCCTAAACCATATGTCAGGCCTCCTATTCCCCATAGCAATCCGAACAAAAAAGTATAGGCCAAACTAACTGTGTCAGCTTGAAAGATTATCTCATCAAAATTTGGAATAGTAATCCAAGCGGCTAAAGGAGGCACAATTATCCAAGAAAAGAATCCGCCTAGAATCCACATGGCTTCCCAAGACCAACCCGTCACTTTTTTATAAGGAACATAAAAACTTCCCGACGCAAAGCCTCCAATAAAATGGAATATAACTCCCGCTAATGCATTCATAAATAACAGTTATAAAAAATAGATTTATATTGATCCTCGAAGATAAATGGAAAAATAAATGAAACTGTTATGCACTGTCATGGAAAGTAGAAGGCAAGTAAGTTTCTAAAGTGGATATTAAATTCCTAATCGACCTATTAAGAGCCATGTGATTAAAATAGGGCAACTTAAACTATCGCGTTTTGTTTTTCATCAAGTTTTACTAAAAAGCAGATTTTAATAATAATAGTTAGCTTAATCTAGGATTAAGGGTAAAAATGTTCATAAAAAACAATAACTTTACGATATAACGGTTATATTCATATGCACTATTACTTCAATACGACTAATTCTATGTTAAAAAATTGTTTTTTATTAGCCTTCACCTTGTTCTCTTTGGCAGCAGCCGCGCAAAACAAAGCCATGCTTCCATATGCCATTCAGCAAGGATCGATAAACGATCAATTTACAAACTTGACAAACCTCTCACGTTCGCAGGATGTAGATTTCAAACTTATTCGGAAAGCTAACATAGAAATTGTTCGAAAAAATGTACTTGATTCTATCTCCGGATACCAAAAAGAGATTGCTGAGCTAAAGCATAACTCCTCCTCTTCGATTGGAACCGTTAAAAACCTGAAGGACTCCGTAACGAGCTTAAGCAGCCAATTAGAAGCTGAGCAAAAGAAGACGGACAGCATTGCCTTTTTGGGGATTGACTTTGCAAAGGGCAGCTACCACACGGTAGTATGGTCTATAATTATTGTGCTTGCCCTAGCCTTCTTAGCTACACTTGCTTCCTTTAGAAAAGCCAAAGTAGATACGAATGAACACAAGTCTACAACAGAAGAACTTCAAGAAGAGTTACAAACGCTGCGTAAAAAATCTATTGAGCGCGAGCAACAATTAAAACGCCAACTTCTAGATGAACAAATGAAAGGGAATTCTTAAGCAGGATTCCTCGCATAGCCGCTTAAAAAGGGGCTTTTTCGCGATTAAAGTCTACGCTAACTAGACAGAAAACTTGTTCATAATGATTTTTATTATAAAAAATCAAATTATTATCAATAAGCGTTTTGCTTTTAGCTATATATAGCTTATTTTTGCATTCCAAAATCCAGGTGCTAAAACCATCTGTTTTAAATTGATTAATAAATATTTAGTCCCTATAATATGCCCAATATTGGTAAAATAGCGCAGATTATCGG